>CAMAWZ010000024.1 GCA_945861995.1 Pseudorhodobacter antarcticus | reverse complement strand
GGCCAGATTGAAACCTTGCACGGGGCCAGCGCGCCCGCGCCGCTGTCATCTGCGGCAGCCACGCTGGCGATGACGCTGTTTGATGGTACAACGCCTGTCCATCTGGCCGGCGCGCATAATAGTCCCGCCCTGCGCGATTGGATTACCTTCCACACAGGCGCGCCTTTGGTTGATGCAGAGGTGGCCAGCTTTGCGATCGGCACTTGGCCCGCGCTGCAACCCATTTCGCGCTTTGCTATCGGTTTGCCTGACTATCCCGACCGCGCAGCCACCCTGATTGTGGAAATGCCCACCCTTGCCGCAGAAGGCACGCGCCTGACCGGCCCCGGGATTGAAACCGAAGCCTTCCTGTCCTTGCCAGAAACCGCAGCGTTCACGGCCAACCGCGCGCTGTTTCCCCTTGGGTTTGATTGCTTTTTCACCGCCGGCGCGCAGGTGGCGGGTCTGCCACGCAGCACAATTGTAGAGGAAATCTGATGTATGTTGCCGTCAAAGGGGGCGAGCGGGCGATTGATGCGGCCCATGCGTGGCTGGCCGAAGAACGGCGCGGCGATAGGGAAATTTCGGCCCTGTCGGTGGCCCAAATTCGCGCGCAACTGACATTGGCCGTGAACCGCGTGATGGCCGAAGGGTCGCTTTACGATCCTGATCTGGCAGCGCTGGCAATCAAACAGGCGCGCGGTGATCTGATCGAAGCGGTGTTTTTGATCCGCGCTTATCGCACGACACTTCCGCGCTTTGGTGCATCTATCCCTGTGGATACCGCCCGCATGGCAGTGATCCGCCGCGTGTCGGCGACGTTCAAAGACCTGCCCGGTGGGCAGATTTTGGGGCCAACCTTTGACTATACCCACCGCCTGTTGGACTTTGCCCTAATGGCCGAAGGAGACGCCCCGCTGGCGCAGACCGAGGCCGCGCAGGTCGGAACCCCGCCCGCCCATATTCCCCATGTGATGGAATTTCTAAACCGCGACGATCTGATCGAAACCGAAGCCCCCAGCGACGCAACCCCGCCCGACTTGACGCGCGAGCCGATGGAACTGCCCGCCGCGCGCGCGCTGCGTCTGCAAGCGTTGGCGCGCGGGGACGAGGGCTTTGTGCTGTCAATGGCCTATTCCACCCAGCGCGGCTATGGGCGAACCCATGCCTTTGTGGGCGAATTGCGCATTGGCGCAGTTGCGGTGCAAATGCACATACCCGAACTTGGTTTTGCCATTGATATTGGCGAGGTCGAATTGACAGAATGCGAAACTGTTAACCAGTTCACGGGCAGCAAAACCGTGCCGCCGCAATTCACGCGCGGTTATGGGCTGGTCTTTGGCCAATCCGAACGCAAAGCCATTTCCATAAGCCTGTGCGACCGCGCCCTGCGGTGGCAGGAACTGGGCGAAGATAACATTGGCGCGCCTGCCCAAGACGAAGAATTTGTGTTGATGCACGCCGACAACGTGCAAGCCACAGGGTTTCTCGAGCATATAAAACTGCCGCACTACGTTGATTTCCAATCAGAATTGGAATTGATCCGCCGCCTGCGCGCCGAGGCCATCGCCGCCCGCGAGGCAGCAGAATGACTGGGTCCCTTCCCCTGCGCGCCGTGGTCTTTGACATCGGCAATGTGCTGGTTGATTGGCAGCCCAGCCAAGCCTTTTTGCCCGAACTGGGCAGCCAAGAGGCGGTCGATGACTTTTTGGCGCGAACCGACTTTCTGGCCCGCAACCTGCGCGCCGACGCAGGCGCATCTTGGGCCGATTTGGCGGGCGAACTCGATGATACCGCCGATCGCGCCTTGTTTTCGGCCTATCCCACTCGATTTGCCGAAACAGTGCCAAATGCGATTGAATCCAGCTGGCAAGCGATGGAAGATTTGCGCGAACGCGGGCTGTTCATTCATGCCATTACCAATTGGTCTGCGGAAACCTGGCCCATCGGCATGGCCGCGCACCCCCGCCTTGCCCGCGCCTTTGGTGTAACGATAGTATCGGGGCGCGAAGGCGTGATAAAACCCGACGCGCGCATTTTTGATCTGCTGTGTAACCGCGCTGGGCTTGCCCCGCGCGAATGCTTGTTCATCGACGATTCGGCCCGCAACATCGCGGCCGCGGCGGCATTTGGTATGGACACCATCCATTTTACAGGCCCCGACGCTTTGCGCGCAGGCCTTATTCAGCGGGGCCTGCAATGAGCGATCAAGCCTATAACTTTGCCTATCTAGACGAAGACACCAAGCGGATGATCCGCCGCGCCATTCTAAAAGGCGTGGCCATTCCTGGTTATCAAGTGCCCTTTGCCAGCCGCGAAATGCCAATGCCCTATGGTTGGGGCACGGGCGGAGTGCAGGTGACGGCAGCCTGCCTGACCCCTGATGATGTGCTAAAGGTTATCGACCAAGGCGCAGATGATACGACCAACGCCGTATCAATCCGCAAGTTTTTTGTCGCCACCGCTGGCGTGGCAGTGACCGAAGCCACGGATCAGGCCACCATCATTCAAACCCGCCACCGCATACCTGAGGCGGCGCTGACTGCGGGGCAGATTTTGGTCTATCAAGTGCCCATCCCCGAACCCCTGCGCTTTTTAGAACCGCGCGAGACGGAAACCCGCAAGTTGCACGAATTGGAAGAATACGGGCTGATGCACGTCAAACTATACGAAGACATCGCCAAGCATGGGCAAATTGCAACGTCTTACGCCTATCCTGTGCGGGTGGAAGGGCGCTATGTGATGGACCCCTCGCCCATTCCGAAATTCGACAATCCCAAACTGTCGGGCAACGCCGCCCTACAATTGTTTGGAGCGGGGCGCGAACAGCGCATCTATGCCGTGCCGCCCTTTACCCATGTGGTCAGTTTAGATTTTGACGACCACCCGTTCAGCCCAAGCAAAGCCAACCATGCTTGCGATTTGTGCGCCTCGGATACCAGCTATCTGGACGAGGTGATAACAGACGATGAAGGCGGGCGAATGTTTGTGTGTTCGGACACAGATTATTGCGCATCTCGCCGCGCGGGCGGCCATGTTGGCGCGTTAGGCGCGCCGCTGGCCACAGGAAAGGCAGTGCAATGACCGATCTTTCCCATACATTTGCGGCGGCGGCAGATAAGCCCCTGTTGCAGGTCAAAAACCTGACCAAACGCTACGGCGCGCGCATTGGCTGCGCGGATATATCCTTTGATGTCTACCCTGGCGAGGTGGTGGGCATTGTTGGTGAAAGCGGGTCTGGCAAATCCACCCTGCTGTCCTGCCTTGCAGGCCATCTGCGCCCCGATCAGGGCGAAGTGATTTTTGAAACCGCGCAAGGTGCGCGCGATACGGTTTTGATGGGCGAGGCTGAACGCCGCCGCCTTGCCCGCACCGATTGGGCCTATGTTCACCAAAACCCGCGCGATGGCTTGCGCATGGGTGTTTCGGCGGGCGGTAATGTGGGCGAGCGGTTGATGGCCATCGGCGCGCGCCATTACGGCGGTATCCGCGATAAGGCCATCGATTGGCTTGGCCGCGTGGAAATTGACGCAGGCCGCGTGGACGACCGCCCCAGCGCCTTTTCTGGCGGGATGCAGCAGCGCCTGCAAATTGCGCGCAATCTGGTCACCGCGCCGCGTCTTGTGTTTATGGATGAACCCACGGGCGGCCTTGATGTGTCGGTGCAAGCGCGGCTTTTGGATTTGCTGCGCGGACTTGTGCGCGAAATGGGGCTGTCGGCCATTATCGTGACGCATGATCTGGCCGTGGTGCGCCTGCTGGCGGATCGTTTGATGGTGATGAAGGGCGGTCATGTCGTCGAGGCGGGCCTGACAGATCAGGTGCTGGACGACCCCCAGCATGAATATACACAGCTTTTGGTCAGCTCGGTTTTGCAGGTGTGACATGATAGAAATCGAAAATCTTTGCAAAAGCTTTACTTTGCACAATCAAAACGCAGCCGTGATCCCCGTTATGGCGGGGGCCAATTTGGCCGTGGGTCGCGGGGAATGTGTGGGGCTGATTGGAGCATCGGGCGCGGGTAAATCGACGCTGATGCGCATGGTTTGGGGCAATTATCTGGCTGCTTCGGGCACAATCCGTGTGGGCAGTCTGGATGTTGTCACCGCCAGCCCGCGCCAGATTATCGCCCTGCGGCGCGAAACTTTGGGCTATGTTAGCCAGTTTCTGCGCGTGGTGCCGCGCGTGCCCACGCTGGATGTGGTGGCCGAACCTTTGCTAAACCTTGGCGTGCCTGCGGGTACCGCCCGCGCCCGAGCAGCCGAATTGCTCGCGCGGCTGAACATCCCGCAGCGGCTGTGGGATCTGTCCCCCACCACCTTTTCGGGGGGCGAGCAGCAGCGCGTCAACATCGCGCGCGGCTTTGCCCACCCCTTTCCTGCCCTGTTGCTGGATGAGCCCACTGCCAGCCTTGATGCGGCCAACCGCGAAGTGGTTTTGACCCTGATCCTGGAGGCAAAGGCGCGCGGCGCTGCGATTCTGGGCATTTTTCATGATGAAGGCGCGCGCGATAGGGTTTGTGACCGCTTGATCGATGTGCGCGCCTTTACCCCCAAGGCCGCCGCATGATGGCTGCGTCCACTGGCAAGCTGTTCTTTGTGGTCGGCCCATCGGGCGCTGGCAAAGATACGCTGCTTGCGGGCGCACTTGCTGCCGATCCCAGCCTGCATTGGGCACAGCGGGTTATCTCGCGCCCGCAAACGGGGCAGGGCGAGCCGTTTGAGCCGTGTACAGAGGCCCAGTTTCAGGCCCGTTTGGCGGCGGGCGATTTTGCGCTGCATTGGCAGGCGCATGGGCTTTTTTACGGGGTGCGCCATGCGCAACTGGCACCGCTGGCGGCAGGGCAGACAGTGCTGCTCAACGGATCGCGCGGGGCAATTGCGCAGGCGCGGGCGGCATTTCCCCAAATGCAGATTTTGATGATTACAGCGCCAGTCGCTTTGTTGGCGCAGCGCCTTGCCGCGCGGGGGCGCGAAAGCAGCAAAGATATCGAAGCCCGCCTCGCCCGCGCCGATTTGGGCCTGCCCGATGGACTGCCCTATATCGAAGTGTGCAACGACAACGCACCTGAAATTGGCATCGCGCGTTTGCTTCAGGCCATTAGGGGATAGCGGTGCATCAGGTGGAATTGCCCCAGATCATCCTCGCCGCACAGGCACAGATCGGCAATGACAAAGGGCTGTGGCACCACGCCCGCGAAATGGCTTTGGGCGGCGGCCATAGCTTGGGCGGTTTGATCTGCCGCCAGTGCGCCCGACAGGGTCAAATGAAACTGAAACTGTTCCATAACATAGGGATAGCCGTAAATCCCCAGCAATTCGCGCTGCCGCGTGGTCAGCAGTTCGGGACGTCGGCGGGCGATTTCGGCAGGGCTCAGCGCCGCGCGATACGGGTCAAGCGCGCGCACCACTTCGGCAGCCAAATCTTGCAAATCGGCGCTGGGCGCGGCGGGGATCAGGGCCAAAAATCCTTCGAGAGTGACCAATTCCAGCGCGGGCAGGATAACCTTTGGCAGGCCAGCTGCCAGCCCCGATGTGGCGGCGTCCAACTGGGCCAAATCCACCCCATCCGCCAACCGAAACGGCGGCTTTATCGTGGCGTGAAAGCCGTATTTGCGCGGGGTTTGGGTGATATCTTGCCCATCCAGTACGCCCGCAGGGGGCAGCGCACGGCCACGGGCCAAATCCCAGCCCAGCCACTGCGCAGCGGCGTCGGCAAAAGCCCCTTCGGGCGGCGCATAATAAATCGCATATCGGTTCATCTTCATCATAGCTGCGCCGCCTACCCGCCCAATGTCACAAGCCTGTGACAGTTTACCAGCATACCGCGCCCCACCACTTTGAAAGTTTCGATCATGACCAAAACCATTCTTGCCAATGCCATGCTTGTACTGCCCAGCGACGTGATCAGCGGTGCGATTACCTTTGAAGATGGGCATATCACGGCGATTGACCAAGGCAAGACCGTGCCCGCAGGCGCGCTGGATTGCGGGGGCGATTTGGTTATGCCTGGTTTGATTGAATTGCACACTGACAATTTGGAACGCCATATCGAGCCGCGCCCCCGCGTCAACTGGCCCCATGCCAGCGCGATTATCGCCCATGATGGGGAACTTGCCAGCACGGGAATTACCACCGTTTATGATGCTTTGCGCGTGGGATCGGTGGTTTCCAACACTAAGGCGAATTATGGCGAATACGCCCGCCTTTTGGCCGACGAGATTTTGGACTTGCGCACCAAAGGCGCGCTGCGGATCAGCCATTTTCTGCATCTGCGCGCCGAGGTGTGTTCGGAAACCCTAATCGCGGAATTGGCCAAATTTGGCCCAGATGACCGCATTGGCATTGTCAGCCTGATGGATCATACCCCAGGCCAGCGGCAGTTTCGCGATTTAACCCAGTTGCGCGCCTATGTGTGCGGCAAACACGGGCTGAACGAGGCCGAATTTGAAAGCCATATCGCAGATCAAATCGCCCTATCAGACCGCCTTGGCGCCGCCCACGAGGCTGCCGCCGTGACCGAAGCGCGCCGCTATGGCGCGGTGCTGGCCAGCCATGATGATACCACTGCCGCGCAGGTCGAAACCTCGGCCAAACACGGCGCGCATTTTGCCGAATTTCCCACCACGGTTGAGGCCGCCCGCGCCTGCCGCGCGGCAGGTATTCACGTGATGATGGGCGCGCCAAACCTGATCCGTGGCGGATCGCATTCAGGCAATGTCGCGGCGCATCTTTTGGCTGAAATGGATTTGCTGGACATCGTCTCGTCCGATTATGTGCCGTCTGCCCTTTTGTCGGCGGCGCTGATGCTGGGCGATTTATGGGGCGATGTGGCGCGCGGGGTCCGCACTGTCACCTCTGCCCCCGCGCAGGCGGCGGGCCTAAAGGATCGCGGCGCGCTGGTGCTGGGCGCGCGGGCGGATGTTATCCGCGTGGCGCGCATCGCAGGCACGGCCAGCCCGCGCGGCACATGGGTGCAAGGAAACCGCGTGGCCTAGAACGCCTAGGCGTTTGGGCGATAGCCCCGATACCAATCGGCAAACGCGGCAAGACCCGTGCTTAAATCCGTGCTGGGTGCATAGCCCGTCAGGGCTTGCAAAAGGCGCGTATCGGCCCAAGTTGCTGCCACATCCCCCGCCTGCATGGGCAGCAAATTGCGCTGCGCCGTCGCGCCCAAGGCCTTTTCCATGGCCGCGATGAAATCCAGCAGCGGCACAGGGTGCGCGTTGCCGATATTGACCACTCGCCAAGGGGCCACAGGCGAAAGGCTGTCTCCCGCCACAGGCGCTGCACCCGCGGCAGGCCGCTGCGGTGCGGCGGGGATCAGGCGCATGATCGCCTCGATCAGATCAGCGATAATGGTGAAATCGCGCTGCATGTCGCCGTAGTTATACACATCAATTGGCGCGCCCGCCAAAATCGCCTTGGCAAACTTCATCGGCGCCATATCGGGGCGGCCCCACGCGCCATAGACGGTAAAAAACCGAAAGGCGGTAATGGGCAAATGGTAAAGATGCGCATAGCTGTGCGCCATCATTTCCACGGCCTTTTTGCTGGCGGCGTAAAAGCTGACCTGATGATCGGCACCGTCGGTTTCGCGGTAGGGCATCGCCGTATTCGCCCCATATACTGACGAGGTTGAGGCCAGCAATATATGCTGCGGCGGATAGGCGCGCGCGGCTTCCAGCACCTCGAACGTGCCAACAATATTGCTGGTCAAATAACTGCGCGGCGCATCGATAGAATGGCGCACCCCCGCCTGCGCAGCCAGATGAAACACCGCCGTTGGGCGATGGGTTTTGAATAAATCCATCAGCAAATTCGGCATCTCGATCGCGGCATTGACCACCTGAAATCCCGCATGGGCGGCCAGCATATCTTGGCGGCGCTGTTTTAGGGTGACATCGTAATAATCCGACAGGCTGTCCACCCCGATCACCTGCCACCCCGCCGCCAAAAGCCGCGCGCACAGATGATAGCCGATAAAGCCCGAACACCCTGTGACAAGGGCAACTTGCGCGGTGACTGGGTTTTGCGTCATGTGTCAATCGCTCCGTTAGTGGAAATTTGGCACAGCTTGCCCAACTGCGCCAGTTCTTAACCTTAGCCTGCTTGCCTGCCAAGGTTTAGAAACGGCCCACCCGCCGCCGCCGCATCATTGTCATCATGGGTAACAATCAGGGCGGGAATGGCGCTGGCGCGGATATGGTCAAAGGCAAAGGCGCGGATGCCCGCGCGCAGGGCCGTGTCCAGTTTGGAAAACGGCTCGTCCAGCAAGATCGCCTGCGGCTGGGCCAGAAGGCTGCGCATCAATGCAGCGCGGGCCCTCTCGCCGCCGGACAGCGTGGCAGGGTCGCGCGCGCCCATTCCTGTAAGACCCGCTGCTGCCAGCGCCTGTTCAACTGCCGCCGTGCGCGCCGCAGCGCCCTTGATTTGGGCAGGCAGGCCAAAGGCCAGATTATCGGCCAAAGACAGATGCGGAAACAACAGCGCGTCTTGAAACATAATTCCAATGCGGCGCAACTGGGGGGCGGTATCGTTCATGCGGGCGCCATTTAGCGTTATTTCACCCGATAGGGAAAAACCCTGCGGCAAATGCCCAGCGATTGCGGCCAATAGCGTAGATTTCCCCGCCCCCGATGGCCCCATCACCGCGCCTATTTGCCCAAGCCCGATGGTCAGCGACAGCGGTGCAAACAAAGGCGCGCCGCTCTTTGGCGTGATGCAAACATCTTGCAAAATCAGGCTCATGCGGCGGCTCCTTGCAAGGCGCTGCGATTTCTGTGTGCAATCTTGGGGATGATGAATGCCAAAAGATATGCCGCAAAGGGCAAACCCGCTTGTAGACTGGTTACCACCCCCGTGATCCGCCTGTCCGAGGATGAGGCCAGCGTCACCGCTTCGGTCGTTAGCGTGCCAATACGCCCAGCGCCAAGGAACAGCGTCGGCAGATATTGCGCCACAGACACCGCAACGCCTATCGCCACTGCCGCGCAGATCGGGGTCAGCAGCAGGGGCAGCTTCACCGCCCAAAGCTGGCGCAATCGGCCCGCCCCCAGCGAGGCTGCGGCACGCGCATAGCGCGGATCCAGCCCGCGCCACGGCCTTGTCAGCGCGATCATCATATAGGGAAACACAAACAACAAATGCGCCCAAATCACCGCACCGATACTGCCCTGCGCTCCCAGTTGTAACAGCATCGTGTTCATCCCAAACAGAAAAGATATTTGCGGGATCAGCAGCGGCAGATAAATCAGCGCCTCGTGCCCAGATTTAAATTGCGTCTCCAGCCAGGCCACCGCCAGTGCCACCGCCAGTGCCGTACTGGCCAGCGCAATCAGGGCGGTGTTTTGCAAGGCAGGGCCAAAATCGCCCATCGCGCTGGCCCAACCGGCGAAAGACAGGCTTTCGGGCAGCAGCATTGGCCAAGGCCAGCGCCATGTCAGCGACCAGAGCAGAAGCGATACCATAGCCAGCGCCCCAAGCACCAAAAGCCCCGCGCCAAGCATGGCAACAGCGGAAAAAAGGGTGGCGGCCCATGCCCCGCGCCCACCGCGTCGTATCCATATCGGGCCCAAGCGCGCGATAGCGTGCCCGCCGCCCCATAGCGCGGCAATACTAGCCGCTGCCATTAAGCCCAACAGCATTGCCCCTGCCGATGCGGGCAGGATTTGCGCTAAATCGGGGTTGGAAAACATCCGCGCGATTAAAACAGCGGCAGTTGGCGGGTTAGATGAGCCAAGGATCAGCGCCATATCAATGACTGACAGGTTATAGATCAGCACCACACAAACAGGCAGGCGGATCAGCGGCCAAAGCTGCGGCACAATCACTTTTAACCAAACCGCGCCCAACCCATAGCCCAGCGATTGTGCCGTGCTGATATGCGCGCGCAGCGGAATTTGCGTCAGCGCGGCCAGAATAACCAGCAGCAGAAACGGAGTTTCCTTAACAACCAAACCCAGCGTCAGTGCCGCGCCAAAAGCATCGTTCACTGTTGCTAAATCAGGCGGGCGCGCCCAGCCCAAAACAGGGGCCAGTGCGCGGGCGATCCACCCCGATGGGGCCAGAACAAAGGCCAGCCCCACGGCCATCGCCGCATGGGGTACCGCCAGAAACGGCGCCAAAAGGCGCGATACGATCCGTGCAGGCCCGTTTGTGATGAAAGCGGCCAGTGCAATGGCAAGGGCCAAGGACACAAAGGTTGCCGAAAATCCTGTGACCAGTGTCAGCCGTAGCGCAGTGGCAAAGCCAGGCTGCGCAAACAAATCTTGCAGCGGGCCAATGCTTGGCCCCGATTGGCCCAGCGCAGGCAAATGCCCCAGCGCAGCACTGGCGCTGTGCCACAGCCCAGCGGCAATAGGCGCAAACAGCGCCAGCGCCGCGATGACCAGCACCGCCGCACGCAAGGTTTTCTCTGGCAGGCTGTCCCGCACTTTAGTTCGTATAGCGTTTGGCCCATTCCTCGGCCAAACGGGTCATCCAGCTTGCGTGCGGTTCGGCCAAAGTTGCGCCTAAATCTTCCAGTTTTGGCAAGGCGGGTGCCGTGGGCAGGGCGGCAAACGCTGCTTTGGCCGCATCGTCAAGTTTGGCAAGATCAAGCACAGAATAAGATCCCAGCACATCGATATTTTGCATATGGGCTTGGGTCGCGGGGTCTAGCAGGAAATTCGCCACAACCTTTGCCCCTTCGATATGGGCGGCATTAAAGGGAATGGCCACAAAGCTAACATTGCCCAAACTGCCCCCCTTGGGCACAAAAACGCGGGTGGTGTCGGGCAACAGGCCCTGCGCAATATCTGCAGCGGCTGAAGCGGGGTCAAAAGACAAGGAAATATCGATCTCGCCATCGTTCAGCAGTTGATCTTGCACTGATTGGTTTTCTGGAAATGCCGCCCCGCCGCGCCACAGGTTCGGGCGCAGGGCATCATACCACGCCCACAGCGGGGCGGTTACGGTTTCAAAGGCGGCATCGGTAACGGGCGCTTGCAATGCGGCAGCATCGGGCGAAAGCTCGATCAGCGCCTGCTTTAGAAATGTTGCACCCATAAAATCAGATGGGTTCGGGTGGGTCAAACGGCCCGGATTGGCAGCGGCCCATGCGGCCATGTCGGCCATAGTTTCGGGCGGCGCAGCCACGTGGGCGCTGTCATAGGTGAAGACAAATTTCGCTAGCCGCCACGGGCTTTCCAGCCCGCCCACGGGCGTGGTGAAATCCACCGAATTGGGCGAGGTGGGGGTTAGATCAAGAAACTTGGCATTGGGCAAATCGGCCACAAAGGGGCCATGCAGCAGGCCCTGATCCTTCATCGCCAAAAAGTTCGGCCCGTTGATCCAAATCATATCTACGCTGCCGCCCGTATCTTGACCTGCCGCCTTTTCCGAAACTACGCGGCTGACAGCCTCGGCGGTATCGGTCAGTTTAACCTGCTGAATTTTCACGCCATAAGCCGCGTCTAACTGCGCGCTGGCCCAGGCAATGAAATCATTGGTGCGCGTATCGCCGCCCCATGCGTTCCAATACACAGTCTGTCCGCGCGCGGCATCCAAAGTGGCCTGCCAATCAGCAAGGGCAGGTGTGGCAAGGCTGGCGGCAAAGGCTGCGACAGTGATCAGGCGTTTCATGTATCTTCCTTTTCATTCAATCGTCTACCCGCGCCGCCATGTATGGAAACGCTCCACAATGGCCAGAAGTCGCGGGTTCACATGGGCGCGCCGCCAATTACCTGCGGCGAATTTATTGGCCTCGGCCAAGGTCGGGTAAATATGGATCGTACCCAGAATTTTGTTCAGGCCTAGCCCGTGCTTCATGGCCAGCACGAATTCGGCCATAAGATCGCCCGCATGGGCCCCAACAATTGTAGCGCCCAAAATCTTATCGCTATTGGGCGGGGTCAGCACCTTTACAAAGCCCTGCGCAGCGCCATCCGCAATCGCGCGGTCAAGATGGCCGATGTCATAGCGCGTGATCTCGACTGCAATGCCTTGCGCCACTGCGTCGGATTCCGAAAGGCCCACGCGGGCAACTTCGGGGTCGGTAAAGGTGGCCCACGGGATAACGCGGTAATCTGCCTTAAACCGTTTGAATGTGCCGAACAGAGCATTCACAGCGGCAAACCACGCCTGATGGCTGGCGGTATGGGTAAAATGATAGGGGCCAGCCACATCGCCCGCCGCAAGGATATGGGGGAACAGGGTTTCCAGATATTCGTTGGTTTCCACCACGCGGCCCGTTTTGATGCCCAGTTCTTCCAGCCCAAAGCCCGTCAGGCGCGGCGCGCGGCCCACAGCGACGATGATCTCGTCAAAGGCGATGCGCCGCGTGCTACCTCCCGCCTCAACCTCGATCCATTTTTCGCCATCCGTCACGCCGCAAGCCAGCGCTTTATGGTTTGTAAGAACCTGCACCCCATCAGCAGCCAATGATGCCTGCACCATCGCGGCGGCATCCGCATCTTCGCGCCCCATCAGGCGCGGGGCCATTTCAATTTGGGTCACATCAGACCCCAGCCGCGCAAAGCTTTGCGCAAGCTCGCAGCCAATCGGCCCGCCGCCCAAAACCACCAACCGCTTGGGCGCCGAACCATTGGTTCTCAGCACATCCCACAGCGTATCAGATGTCAGATAGCCCACATCATCTATCCCAGGCAAAGGCGGCACAAAGGGGCGCGCGCCTGTGGCGATGATGATCGCGCGCGCCGTCAGCCGCTGCACACCGCCCGAATTTAGGGCAATTTCCACCGTCCACGGATCAATGAGTTTGGCATAGCCTTGCAGCACCTCAACCCCCAAACCCGTATAGCGTTCCACGCTATCGGCAGGGGCAATGGTGTCAATCACCCCATGCACCCGCGCCATGACTTTGGTGAAATCAATCGCGGGCGCAGTATCGGTTAGGCCATAATCGCCCGCATGGCGCATTTGATGCGCCAGCTTGGCCGATTTGATCAGCGCCTTGGACGGGATACAGCCGTAATTCAAACAATCCCCGCCCATTTTGTGCGCTTCAATCAGCGTCACTTTGGCGCGGGTGGCCGCCGCAATATAAGCAGACACCAGCCCTGCGGCACCTGCACCAATGACAATCAGATTGCGGTCAAAACAGCGCGGGCGCGTCCAGCCTTTGTAAACTTTGCGCCGGTTCAGATACGACATAATCATACGCGCGATCCATGGAAACAGGCCCAAAAGGGCAAATGAGATCAGTATTGGCGGCGAGACGATACCCGAAACCGACGTCAGCTTGCCCAGTTGCGTGCCCGCATTGATGTAAACCGCCGTGCCCGCCAGCATACCCAATTGGCTGGCGATAAAATAGGCGCGGGTGGAAATTGCCGTAAGCCCCATCGCCAGATTGACGATAAAAAACGGCACAACGGGGATCATCCGCAGCGAGAATAGATAGAACGCGCCATCGCGGGCGATGCCTGCGTCAATACTGGCCAGACGCGCGCCAAACCGCGCCCGCACCATATCGCGCAGCAGATAGCGCGCGGCCAAAAATGCCAGCGTGGCCCCAATGCTGGCGGCAAAGGACACAAGGATAAACCCCTGCCAAAAGCCAAACAGCGCCCCAGCGGCGAGGGTCATCCAAACCGCAAAGGGCAAAGACAAGGCCGTGACGGCCACATAGGCCGCAAAGAAAATTGCCGCCAAAGCCAGCGGGTGATCTTGCTGCCAAACCCGTATCTGCGCCAGACCCGCGCGCAACCCGTCTAAATCTAAAGATTGCCCCTGCAGCGCCGCATAAAGAGCCGCGATCAGCGCAAGGGCAGCAATCAAAAGGGCGGGCTTTTTCAAAATATAATCCACTGCTTGGCTGTTGCTGCGCTTATGTCGCAAAGCATCTACCTACGGCAACGGATTTGCGCAGATGTTTCGCCCCGCGCAAGCGAACGTGATGACAGCGTGATCGCCCCGCTAGCCCGCCTTTGGGCGGCGGCCATACAGTTCCAACCTGTGCCATTCAATATCATAGCCCAGTTCGGCCGCAATTTCTGCCTGCAAGCGTTCGATCTTTTGCGAATGAAATTCAATCACTTCGCCTGTGTCTAGATCGATCAGATGGTCGTGATGCGCCCCGCCCGCCAATTCATACCGCGCGCCCGCGCCGTCAAATTCGTTCTTCAGCACCGTGCCTGCCCTTTCCAGCATGGCCAGCGTGCGATAGACAGTTGCTTGGCTGACCGACGGATCCTGCACTTTGGCGCGGGCCAGAATATCCTCGGCGCGGGGGTGGTCAGCCGCGCTGCGCAGCACATGCAAAATCGCAAGGCGCTGGCGCGTGACCCCGCACGCCTTCGGCACGCAAATCGGTTTCTAACTGGGCATCATTGTTCATCGGGTTATCCTAGCACGAATTGAACCGCCCGCTCAAGAGATGCGAATCGCTCGCAACTCTTGACTTTTCGCAAATCGTTCTCATTAACATCACACGATGGAGGAAAGCTGAATGATGCGCAATCTGTTGCTGACTGTGGCCCTGTTTTCGCCCGCAAGCCCCGGTCTTGCGGACGAGTTTAAGGTGGTGACCTCCTTTACCGTTCTGGCAGACATGGCGGCCCAAGTGGCAGG
>CAMAWZ010000023.1 GCA_945861995.1 Pseudorhodobacter antarcticus | reverse complement strand
ATGCCGACAGGAACGCCAAAATCAGCCACAGCACCGAATGTACGGGGTTGCGCGCCAGTGTCACCATAAGGCCCGCCAGAATGGTGATGCTGGCAAAGGCGTAAAAGGCGGTATCGGCCACGGTCATGCTTTGGACTCCTCGGTTTCGGTGAACACGCCTTGCGCGATTTCCAGCGCCTTTTGCATCGCGGGCAGCGCGCCAAAGGCGGCACATTTCAAGATCACTTCGGTGATTTCGCGTTTTGTGGCCCCTGCGGCCAGCGCCTGGGCAATGGTGGGGCGCAAGAGCGTCTCGCCCGTGGAACCTTGCACGACGAGGCCCGTCAGCACCACCAGTGTGCGTGTTTTGGCATCTAGCCCTTCGGGGTTATGGGTTTTGCCAAACCACGCTTCGGCCACGTCTTTGGGGAGCGTCGGGAATAATTTCGCAAGTGCCGCCATGTCCAAACCGGCGCCCAACCCAGCAGATGCGGGATTAAAACCAGCGGCCATTTTCTGGCCCTTCTCCATCATCTGCGCAAACACTTTGGTGAACGGGTCTGTCATGATTTACCGGTAAGGCGCGTCAAGTTCTAGGTTACGGGCAATCTCTGCCTCCCACCGCGCGCCGTTCGACAAGAGTTTCGCCTTGTCAAAAAACAGCTCTTCGCGGGTTTCGGTCGCAAATTCGAAATTCGGGCCTTCGACAATGGCATCCACGGGGCAAGCCTCTTGGCAGAAGCCGCAGTAGATGCATTTGGTCATGTCGATGTCATAGCGTGTCGTGCGGCGCGAGCCGTCTTCGCGCGGCTGCGCATCGATGGTTATGGCTTGGGCAGGGCAAACCGCCTCGCACATCTTACACGCAATGCAACGTTCTTCGCCGTTCGGGTACCGGCGCAGGGCGTGCTCGCCGCGAAAACGGGGGGACAGCGGCCCTTTTTCATGGGGATAATTCAGCGTGGCCTTGGGGGCGACAAAGTATTTCAGGCCAAGGCCGAAGCCTTTGATGAAATCCCACAAAAGAAAGTATTTCGTGGCGCGTGCCCAGTCGATCTTTGTGTTGTCGATTTTCGTATCGGCGGTATGCGTCATGTTAGGCCCCGATCTTTTGATCTAAATGTTCAACGCGCTTGTCAATTTGCCCGATCACAGAGGCCAGCCCAAACATCATGGTTTGCTGGCCCAAAAGATCAGAATGTATCGTGCCGAAATTCTCTTTGGTCTCCGTCTTAAAGCTGGCCAAATCGCCGCGCAGTTCGCCCAGTTCCTCGCGGATCAGGCGCAACTGTTCCAAAACCAAATTATCTACCGAAGATGCCACAATCACCCCCCAATTGCCCAGCGGGCCCAGAACCCGCCAGCCACTTCAAATTTGGCCAAAAAGGCCACAATCACGACCCAGCCCAAGGACAGCGGCAGGAATATCTTCCAGCCAATGCGCATCAGTTGGTCATAGCGGTAGCGCGGCGTGATCGCCTTGACCATGGCAAAGACAAAGAACAGCGCCGCCATTTTAATGATCATCCAATGCGTGCCGTCCGGCAGCCCTTCGATAGGGGATAGCCAGCCGCCAAAGAACAAAACCGCCATCAGCGCGCACATCAGCACGACGGCCATCAACTCGCCAATCATAAACAGCAAGAATGGGGTGGATGAATATTCCACCTGATAGCCCGCCACCAGTTCCGATTCCGCCTCGGGCAGATCGAACGGCGGGCGGTTGGTTTCGGCCAGCGCCGAGATCAGAAACAGGAAAAACATCGGGAAATGCGGCAGAATATACCACGATAGCAGCCCTGCACCGTCTTGAGCGCGCACGATTTCGGAAAAGTTCATCGAGCCGGTCGAGATGATGATGCCGATGATGATCAAGCCCAGCGACACCTCATCCGAGATCATCTGCGCGGCGCTGCGCAAAGACCCAAGGAACGGGTATTTAGAGTTTGACGCCCACCCGCCCATGATGATGCCGTACACTTCAAGTGACGAGACGGCGAAGACAAACAGGATGGCGACGTTCATATCTGAAATCACCCAGCCCTCATTCCACGGGATCACAACCCACGCGATCACAGGCAGGATGAAGGACAAAAGCGGGGCCAAGAAATAGACCGTGCGATCCGCCCCTGCGGGCACGACAATTTCCATGACGATATATTTCAGAAAATCGGCAAAAGATTGCAGCAGGCCAAAGGGGCCCACCACGTTCGGGCCGCGCCGCATTTGCACGGCGGCCCAGATTTTGCGGTCGGCATACATCAAAAACGCCAGCGCGATCAGCAGGCAGACAATGACCAAAAGACATTGCCCCGCCACAAGCAGTGCGATGCCAAGGTTGGTGCTGAGAAACTGATCCATCTTGTTCCTGCCTTTGTCTTATACCGTGGGCACGCCGCGCGCGCCGCAACCCTGTACCGCCACTTCGGCGTCTAAAGTTTTGCGACCTTCGGGCAGCGCCGCCGAGATGGTGTAAACCGCATCCCCGCGCCAAATACCACCCTGAAAATCAATGTTTGTGCGCACTTGGCGTGCAAATCCTGCCCCGCGGATCAGCGCATATTGCGCCGCCGCGCAGGCCGCATAATCGGCCACATCAACGGCCCCATTCCCGCCGCGCATGGCCACAGTAAACTGCACCAAATCACCGTCCAGAAGCGCGGTTTGAATGCCCAGATATTCGGGGGCAGCGTCCGTGGTTGCCACGGGCGCAGGCGTGCAGGCTGCAAGCATCACTGCCGCCCCTGCCACACCCAAAATCTGCGCCCGCTTGAACATCATTCCGCCGCCAGTTTTCCGCCCGCCCGCGCCGCCTCTAGCGCGGCCAATTCGCCCATCACCGTGCTGGCCCGCGCGATGGGGTTGGTTTGGTAAAATTGGGTAAAGGCGTTTTTGAAAGTAGCCTTGCCCATTTTCTGAATGGCCAAAGCGTTGCCCGTATTCTCGGGCACCTCGTCAATGGCAGCCAAATGCGGATGGGCTGCGGTCACAGCTGTACGCAGCCCAGCAAGGCTGTCCCACGGCAACTGCGCGCCCAGTTCTGCCGACAAAGCGCGCAAAACGGCCCAGTTTTCCTTGGCCTCGCCCGGCGCGAACCCTGCGCGCAGGGCCAGTTGCGGGCGGCCTTCTAAATTGACGAACAGTGCGTTTTCTTCCGTATAGGCGGCGCTTGGCAATATAATATCGGCGCGCGATGCACCCCGATCACCATGGCTGCCTTGGTAAATCACAAGCGGGCCTGCCTTAATTTCAACCTCATCCGCGCCGAGGTTAAAGATCACCTCGGCCCCTTCGATATCGCCCAAACCCTTTGGTGAAACAGCCCCAACATCCATCGCGCCCACGCGCCCCGCAGCGGTGTGCAGGATCATCAGTTTCGAGTTGGAATTGGCGGCAAGTTGCATCGCATGGGCCAAAACCGCCTCGCCATCGGCCTCATTAATGGCGCCCATACCCACGATCACCAGCGAGGGCTTTTCTTTGGTTTCAGCGCCGATTTCCTTGCCAGACAGCATTTCCAGCGCGGCGCGGTCGGTGCCGACGTGGACATAATCATAAGTCAAATCAACCGCTTCGCCCACCAGACCGATCGTTGCGCCGTTAATCCAAGCCTTGCGCAGACGCGCGTTCAGCACGGGGGCTTCGATACGCGGATTGCAGCCAATCAGTTGGATCATCTTTGCGCTGTCTATATCTTCGATCCGCGCGGTGCCAACATAGGCGGCGCGGTTGCCCGCAGGCAGGCGTGCGCCATCCGTGCGGCATTCAACATGGCCGCCCAGCCCTTCAATCAGGGTTTTCAGGCTGAACGCGGCATCGACATTTGCCAAATCACCCACCAGGCCTGCGACCTTTTTGCCCTTCATCGCAGCAGCGGCCGCAACCAGCGCCTCGCCCCATGTGGCGCGGCGCAGCTTGCCCTTTTCGCGTATATAGGGCGTGTCCAAACGCTGACGGCGCAGGCCGTCCCAGACGAAACGGGTTTTGTCAGAAATCCATTCCTCGTTCACGCCATCATGATTGCGTGGCAAAATCCGCATCACTTCGCGCCCCTTGGTATCGACGCGAATATTGCTGCCCAAAGCATCCATCACATCGATGGTTTCGGTTTTTGAAAGCTCCCACGGGCGGGCGGTAAAGGCGTAGGGTTTGCTTGTCAGCGCGCCCACGGGGCACAAATCAATGATATTGCCCTGCAAATTGCTGTCCAAGGTCATGTTCAGATAGGATGTAATCTCGCTATCCTCGCCGCGCCCCGTTTGGCCCATTTGCGTGATGCCCGCGACTTCCGTGGTGAAACGCACACAGCGGGTACAGGAAATGCAGCGCGTCATTTTGGTTTCAACCAGCGGGCCAAGATCCAAGTTGTCGCTGGCGCGTTTGGGCTCGCGGTAGCGCGAAAAATCAACCCCAAAGGCCATCGCCTGATCTTGCAAATCACATTCGCCGCCTTGGTCGCAAATGGGGCAATCCAGCGGGTGATTGATCAGCAAAAACTCCATCACGCCTTCGCGCGCCTTTTTCACCATGGGCGAGTTGGTTTTCACAACGGGGGCCTCGCCATTGGGGCCAGGGCGCAGATCTTTGACCTGCATCGCGCAAGATGCGGCAGGCTTGGGCGGGCCGCCCTGCACTTCGACCAGACACATCCGGCAATTGCCCGCGATGGTCAGGCGTTCATGATAGCAAAAGCGCGGAATGGCGATGCCCGCCACTTCGGCGGCTTGGATAATGGTCATGGCGCCATCAACTTCCACTTCGATGCCATCAATGCTGATTTTCTTGAGGTTGCTCATCAGCTTAACTCCGCTGCCTAAATGCTGGGGCGGCAAAATGTCCGCCTGAAAGTTCAAATCGCGCCCCGTGTATCTGCGCGCCTGCTATCGCGCTTTGCGGGGCAAAGTGCAAGGTGGCTTGGCAGGGATTGGGGCGCGAAATTATGGTCAATTGGCCACCCGCAGCAAGCTGCCTGTAAAGGTCGCGCTGGCCACCTCGGCGCGGGCGGTCGCGCAGGCGCTGGCCTCGTCGCCTTTGATAAATCCCGCTTTGGCTAAATAGGCGTTGGCCAATTGGCGTATGCGCTTTTTCTCGGTCTTATCGGCCAAAAACGCCTTCACAGTGGGCTCATCATAGCCTTGGGATTTCGCATAAGATTTTAGCGACATCATTTCGCCAAGCACGACAAACATCCGCGCGCTGGCCTTTGGGCAGGCGTTGCGCAAAATATCGCCCGCTTGGGCAGCAACCAGTTTTTCGGTAACGTGTGCATCTTCGCGCAGCGTCTGAGCGCGGGCGGGCACCGCCGAAAACGCAGAGATTGCCAAAACGGCAAACACAGTGGCAAGCAATAGGGGTTTCATCGCGCGCTCCTTTGATAAGCTGCGCTGATCTTGCCCCAATTGCCCTGTGATAAGCGATAACATCGAGGGTATCGGGGGGGGCATTTGGCGGGACATCAGACGCAGCCCCCTGCAAAGCGCCAACCGCCCCCAAAAACCTGCGAAAACTGGCCAAAGGCGGCAGGGCTCAACTGCGCGCCCTGATCCGCGCAATAGGCCATAGCCGCGCTTTTGGCGGGAAGACCATCGGAATAGGTTAGGGGGGCGGCCTGCCCGCTGACCAACAAATCGCCGCCAACATTGGCAAAAGCAAAGCCAGCAGGTGTGGCGGCCAAAGGCAAGTCGGCCACAGGCAACGCGCCTTGCCCGCCACATCCTGCCATCAGGCCCAGTGCCAACATTGCTGCCCTGCCTTTCAAGTTACCGCGCCCAAATCACTGCGCCGCCATCATTCTGCCGCCATCGCGCCCATACGGCCCTTTTTCTTGGCCTTGATACGGTCTTCAATCTCGCCCCTGAAATGGCGCACCAGCCCCTGAATGGGCCACGCCGCCGCATCCCCCAGCGCGCAAATAGTATGGCCTTCGACCTGCTTGGTAACCGACAGCAGCATATCGATTTCTTCAACCTCGGCCTCGCCGCGCACCAGCCTGTCCATCACACGCATCATCCAGCCTGTGCCTTCGCGGCACGGGGTACATTGGCCGCAGGATTCGTGTTTATAAAATTTCGACAGCCGCCAAATGGCTTTGATCACGTCGGTGGATTGATCCATGACGATCACTGCCGCCGTCCCTAAACCCGAACGCTGTTCGCGCAGCCAGTCAAAATCCATAATCGCATCTTCGCATTGCGCGGCGTTCAGCATCGGCACAGATGAGCCGCCCGGGATCACTGCCTTTATATTTTTCCAACCGCCGCGCACGCCGCCGCAGTGACGATCCAGCAGTTCTTTCAGCGGGATCGACATGACCTCTTCCACAACGCAAGGGTTGTTGACATGGCCCGAGATGCCAAACAGTTTTGTGCCCGCATTGTTAGGGCGGCCAAAGCCTGCAAACCATTCGGGGCCGCGGCGCAAAATGGTCGGCACAACGGCGATGGATTCAACGTTGTTTACAGTTGTTGGGCAGCCATACAGGCCCGCGCCCGCAGGGAACGGCGGCTTCATGCGGGGCATACCTTTTTTGCCCTCAAGGCTTTCCAGCAGCGCGGTTTCCTCGCCGCAGATATAGGCCCCCGCACCGTGGTGCAGGTACAGATCAAAATCAAAGCCCGACTTGGCCGCGTTTTTGCCCAAAAGACCCGCATCATAGCATTCATCGATGGCGGCCTGCAGGGCCTCACGCTCGCGGATGTATTCGCCGCGAATATAGATGTAGCAGGTGTTCGCGTTCATCGCAAAACTGGCAATCAGCGCGCCTTCGATTAGGGTATGGGGATCGTGGCGCATAATCTCGCGGTCTTTGCAGGTGCCGGGTTCGGATTCGTCGGCGTTGATCACCAGATAGCTGGGACGCCCGTCCGATTGTTTGGGCATGAACGACCATTTCATCCCCGTGGGAAAGCCCGCCCCGCCCCGCCCGCGCAGACCCGATGCCTTGACCTGATCGATCAACGTATCGCGCCCGCGTTTGATGATTTCTGCCGTACCATCCCAATGGCCGCGCGCCTTTGCCCCTGCAAGACTGCGGTCGTGCATCCCGTAAAGGTTTGTAAAGATACGATCTCTATCTTGCAGCATTGGAATAGCCCCTTAATTTTGCCCTATGGGCGGTCTTTAGATGTGCACCCTAGCGGGTGCGGTCTTTAGATGTGCACCCTAACGGTCGCGGTCTTATGTGTTGCACCCTAACGGGTGCGGTCTTCGGCGCGGCGGGCGCGCCAGATTTGGAACACCAGAATTAGGGCCCAAATAAACCCCGCCAGCGCAAACAGATCGACCAGCAACGTATATTTCAGCGGCCAGTTATACTGGTAGCCTATTTGTTGCAGCAGCATCCAGCCCAGCATCGTACCCGCAATCGCCATCGCGGCGCGGCGCGATGGTTTGCCAGTGTCCGTTAACCGATCAGATGCTTTTGGGGCCATTAATGGTGGCCCCCGTTGGAATGGTCGCGCGAATGGTCATGTTCGCCTTCGGCAGGGGTGGTACGTTCTACCCCCCCTGCCCCCAGCAAAACCCCAAACACTGCAAAGCTGACGGCACCAATCACCAAGGCGGCGGTGCTATCTGCCCCGCCAACCCCGCCCGACAAAACAGCGGCCACAGCCCCTGCCCCAAAGGCAACGGCCCAGCCCAAGGGCCAAGGGCCAGTTTCAGCGTCAAAATGGGGATGCTCGTCGCTCATCGTTTATCCTTAGTAATTGTTGGTTTTGGCACGTTCCAAAAAGGCAGGAATCCCTTCGCTGACAATCAGCTTGGCCTGCGCCTGCCATTTGTCGCGCACAATTCGGCCACGGAAGGTGCCAAGCTGGCTGTCGACCCAAGCCAGTTCTTCCGCCGACCAATTTGCGATTTGGTCATAGTGGAAAAATCCAAGGCCATTGACCAATTTTTCCATCGCAGGGCCGACACCCTCGATGATTTTCAGATCGTCGGCCTTACCGCCTTTGGGGGCCGTAAGTGTGGCGGGCGCTGTGCCGACCGAGCCTGCCGCTGGGGCTTCGTCTTTGGCTGATTTTGCGGCGGGCTTGGCCGCTGTTGAGGCTGCAGCAGGTTTTGGTGCGGCGGCAGATTTCACCGCGGCAGGCTTGGCGGCGGCTTCGGCCTTGGCTGCGGGTTTCGCGGCTGCTTTTGGCGCGGCGGCTGGCTTTGCGGCGGCTGGCTTTGCGGCGGCAGGTTTGGCGGCGGCAGATTTTGCGGCAACGGTTGCTTTGGGTGCAGCCGCGGCTTTCGCAGCGGCTGGTTTTGCAGCGGCAGGCGTTGCAGTGGCAGGCTGAGCGTCAGCTTTTGGTGCGGCAGGGGCGGCGACTGGGGCGGCAGCAACGGCGGGCGTGGCGGCGGGGGCCGCAACAGCTGCGCCCGTGGCGCTGGAGGATTGGCCTTTCAGTGCATAGCCCAAAACAACCAGCAAAATGGCAAAGACCACCGCGCCGATGATGGCTGCCGTCAGCAGGCCCAAATGGCCCAGCACCAAAGATACGCCAAAGGCGACGATCCCGCCCGCCAAAGCCAGCCAAAAACTCAGTCCCAAAGTTCCGTTATTCATGCGTTACTCTCCTGACTATGCCGCCTTGCGGCTGTTTAACTTCCCTGTCTTGGGGGTTACCCCCTATTCGGCCTTGGCTTTGGCCGTTGTTTTTGCTGCCGACCCCAACCACGGGGTCGTCAGTGGCACTTCCGTTCCGTCAATCCGCTTGACGGTATCTCCAATATCAACCGCCCTTTGTGCCGAGGCGTTATGCGCAGCGCGGCCCGCTGCGTATTCGGTCAGCGAGGTCAGCCCCGATGCGGGTTCAGCCGCGTAGCGCCCGTTTTGTGGGCCCGCGACGGGCACATCGCCGCCCGCGAACCGCGCAATCAGATCGCGCAGTTTTTCGGGGGTCAGGTCTTCGTAATAATCCTTGCCGATTTGTGCCATCGGCGCATTGGCGCAAGCGCCCATGCATTCCACCTCTTCCCACGAAAAATTGCCATCTTTCGATAGGGCATGGGCAGATGGCGCGATCAGGTCTTTGCAAACGGCGATCAATTCCTCGGCCCCGCAAATCATGCAGGACGTGGTTCCACAAATCTGCACATGGGCAATTTTGCCAACGGGTTGCAATTGGAACATGAAATAGAACGTCGCCACTTCCAACGCGCGGATATATGCCATGCCCAGCATGTTTGCGACATGTTCAATCGCGGGGCGGGTCAGCCAGCCTTCCTGTTCCTGCGCGCGCCACAAAAGCGGGATAATGGCCGACGCCTGCCGCCCTGCGGGATATTTGGAAATCTGCCCTTCGGCCCATACCAGATTGGCGGGGGTGAAGGCGAAACTTTCTGGCTGGTCTTTGTGCAGGCGGCGTAGCATTAGGCGGATTTCCTTTTTGTTTTGGCCTGTTCATCGGCCAGAATGCGCAGCGCATCGGCGCAATAATCGGCCCCTGTTATCCATTGCAGGGCGCGGCCATCATTCACAACTTCGACATCGGCAAACGTGGTCGGCACAGACAGGGTATGGAACCAACGCGAGCGTTTGATGACGTCTGAAAAATCAATCCGCGCAGTGAGGCCATCGTCAAAACGCACCTCCAGCACAGGGGTTTCTACAACTTTTATGCCCAGAATGTGAACAGGATTGCTCGCCGACAACGGATCGTAAATCTGATCAATTTTGGAAGTCATCCCACGTCTCCTGAAGAAAGTCCTGATTGTCCTTTGCCCATTCCAACGCCTCGGTCAAAGCGCGCCTGTCCATCTCGCCCTTGATCACGGTCAAATCCGAAATCCGCACCCATACCTCGCGCCGATCCAAGCCGCGCACATGAAAATGCGGCGGATTGTGATCCTGAAAAAACATCAAGATCATGCAGTATTGCAAACGGGCGATGGTTGGCATGGCTCACCGATCCACCTCGCCAAACACAATGTCCATCGTGCCGATAATGGCGGCCACATCGGCCAGTTGGTGGCCCTTTGCGACGTGATCCATCGCTTGCAAGTGCAAGAATCCTGGCGCGCGGATTTTGGTGCGGTAGGGTTTGTTGCTGCCGTCTGATTTCAGATACACGCCAAATTCGCCCTTGGGCGCCTCGACCGCAACGTAAACCTCGCCCGCAGGCACGTGGAAGCCTTCGGTGTATAGCTTAAAGTGATGGATCAGCGCCTCCATCGAGGTTTTCATATCGCGGCGGCTTGGCGGCGTTATTTTGCCGCGCGCCAGCACTTCGCCGCCTTCCATCCGCAGTTTGGCAATGGCTTGGCGGATGATCATAATCGACTGGGTCATTTCCTCCATCCGTACCAAATAGCGGTCATAGCAATCGCCATTTTTGCCGACGGGGATTTTGAAATCAAACTCGTCATAGCATTCATAGGGCTGCGATCTGCGCAAATCCCACGCCATGTTGCTGCCGCGCACCATAACGCCCGAAAAGCCGTATTTCAAAATGTCGTCTTCGGTCACAACGCCAATATCCACGTTGCGCTGTTTGAAAATGCGATTTTCGGTCAGCAAGGTGTGCAGGTCTTCCAGCACTTTGGGGAAGGTCCATGTCCAAGCTTCGATATCATCCAGCAGCGCGTCAGGCAGGTCTTGATGCACCCCGCCTGGGCGGAAATAGGCCGCGTGCAGACGCGCGCCGCAAGCCCGCTCATAAAACACCATCAGCTTTTCACGTTCTTCAAACCCCCACAGCGGCGGGGTTAGCGCGCCCACGTCCATCGCTTGGGTGGTGCAGTTCAAAAGGTGGTTCAGAATGCGGCCAATTTCGCAAAACAATACGCGGATTAAGGATGCGCGGCGCGGCACAACAGTGCCCGTTAGCGTTTCAATGGCCAAGCACCATGCGTGTTCTTGGTTCATCGGGGCGACATAATCAAGACGGTCGAAATAGGGCAGGTTTTGCAGATAGGTGCGGCTTTCCATCAGCTTTTCGGTGCCGCGATGCAAAAGACCAATATGCGGATCGCAGCGTTCGACAATCTCGCCGTCCAGTTCCAGAACAAGACGCAAAACCCCGTGGGCGGCGGGGTGCTGGGGGCCAAAGTTCAGGTTGAAATTGCGGATGCGCTGCTCGCCCGTCAGGGCATCGCCAAAAGCATTCGTTTCCAGCTTTCCGTCCATCATATCATTACCTTTTGGGTGGTGGGGGCGGTGGTTATCTCGGCCATGGCAGTCTGCCACGCCTGCGGCAGATCGGCAAAGCGTTCTGCCACAAAATCATATTGCGGGCGCAAAAAGCGCAAGGCCCCCGCGCGCAGGGCGGCAGGCAGGGGCAAAGCGCGCCCTTCATGCACGCGCTTGGTCACATCGGACTGCATCGGGGCAAGTCCCAAAAAGGCCAAAAGCCGATCAAAGCCAGCTTTGGTCAGCAAATCTTCGGTGAACATCACCATCAGACTTTCCCCAAAAATGCGCTGCAATTTCGGCAGGTTGGCCGCATAATCTCCGCGCCGCACCATGCCGCGAATGCCGCCATCCTCTTGGCCTGCCACTGTGCGCGCCAAAAGATCAAGGCACGTCGATTCAAACGCATTGGGTGCGCTGCGCGCAGCGGACATCCGAATATGGCTCCACAGCCGCGCCAGAGGATCGCGCATCAGGTAAACCACCTTCAGCGCCCCGCCCATCGCCTTGATCGGCTGCAGGAACTTGCCCTGCATAATCGAATAGGCGGGGGTGAAATCGCCGATCAATTTGGTTCCCGCGGGGGCCGCGCGCAGGTAGGCCCCAAACCCTGCGGGATCAACCACGCGCGGCAGGATCACAGGCAAAAAGCTGCGCAAATCATCCAATCGGCGCGCTTGATAAGCTGTTCGCACTGCCTCACCTTCCAGCGCGGCAATCTCGCCTTTGGTATCAGCGATCATTTTGTCCCAATGCGCGGGTTCTTGGGTGGAAAAATAGTGATATTCCTTGATCGTGCGCAGATAACAATCTGGATGGGCGGATAATTGATCGTGCAACCAAGTCGTTCCCGCTTTGGTCGCCCCCACACACATCAAGATCACTGGCACATTGCCCATCGATCAGGCCTTCTTCTCATCACCAGGCAGGACATATTTCGCCGATTCCCACGGCGACAGGAAATCAAACTGGCGGTATTCCTGCACCAAAGAAACGGGTTCATAAACCACGCGCTTTTGCGCCTCGTCATAGCGCACTTCGGTATAGCCCGTGGTCGGGAAATCTTTGCGCAAAGGATGGCCGCGAAAGCCGTAGTCGGTCAGAATGCGGCGCAGGTCGGGGTGATTGGAAAACATCAGCCCAAACATATCGAAGACTTCGCGTTCAAACCAATTCGCCGAGGGGTGAATAGCGCAAATAGATGGCGTCATCGCCCCATCCGCCACACCCATTTTCACGCGAATACGCTGATTTTTGTACATCGACAAAAAGTGATAGACCATCACAAAACGCGGGTCTTCTTCGGGGTGATCAACCGCAGTGATATCAACAAGCGAGGAAAACTTGCACTCTGCGTCATCGCGCAGAAACTGCACAAACCCCTCTAGATGTGACGGAAGGATCGTGACCGACACCTCGCCAAAGGCAACCTCGGTGGAAACAACGGCTGCCCCTTGCTGGGCGGTGATATGGGCGGCCAGCGCCGCGAGTGCTTCAAAATTTGCCTGTGCCATAGCGCCCTACCTTACCAAAGTTCCCGTGCGGCGGATTTTGCGTTGCAGTTGCAAAATACCGTAAAGCAGCGCCTCGGCTGTGGGCGGGCATCCGGGGATATAAATATCCACTGGCACAATGCGATCACAGCCGCGCACCACCGAATAGCTGTAGTGGTAATAACCGCCGCCATTGGCGCAAGACCCCATCGAAATCACATAGCGCGGTTCTGGCATTTGGTCATAGACCTTGCGCAGCGCGGGGGCCATTTTATTGGTCAGCGTGCCAGCGACGATCATCAGGTCAGACTGGCGCGGCGACGCGCGCGGCGCTGTTCCGAACCGCTCCAAATCATAGCGCGGCATCGACGTGTGCATCATTTCCACGGCGCAGCAGGCCAGACCAAATGTCATCCAATGCAAAGACCCATTGCGCGCCCAGTTGATGATGTCTTCGGTCGAAGACAGCAAGAAGCCCTTGTCCTGCAATTCGGCATTCAGGGCCTGCGTTGCAACCTCGCGGTCAGGCCCAGCCGTATTCGCGCCCGTCATCACGCCCATTCCAAAGCCCCCTTCTTCCACTCATAGGCAAAGCCCACTGTCAGCACGGCAAGGAACACCATCATCGACCAAAACCCTGCCATCGAGATATCGCCAAAGGCCACCGCCCAAGGGAACAGGAATGCCACCTCTAGATCAAAGATGATGAACAGGATCGATACCAAATAGAACCGCACGTCAAACTTCATCCGCGCATCGTCAAAGGCGTTGAAACCGCATTCATAGGCCGACACTTTTTCAGGGTCGGGGTTGCGCACGGCAAGCACCACCGCCGCCAGCAGCAGCACAATGCCAAGGCCGATGGCAATGGCCAGAATGATGATGACAGGCAGATATTCGCGAAGCAATTGATCCACATCAGCTCCTTTTGTGGCAAGGGCCACACACTTGTGCCGCTATGGTTTTTATGTGCGGCTTCTTTTGCGTGGTTTACCCTTGGTCTGCTGCGGGGTCAACCAAGCGCGGGGCCTATTTGTTGCAAATTGGCCCGTTTTCGGGCGGCAAATGGTGGCAGGGCAGGCTGTAATGTACAAGTGGGTCTTTTTGCCGCAAAGGATCGTGCCTATCTAAGGGGCAGCGCCCGCTCTGGGCAGCCAGTGAAAGGCAAGATCATGCGCATCATTTCCGCCGCAAAATTAAACCTAGTGGCCTGCGCGGGGGCCATTTTTTGGGCCGCCGCCACTCTGCCCGCCCATGCCGAAGAAGTGGGCCGCGTGGGCGTGGATTGGGTGGGCAATGACATTGTGATCGAGGCCTTGGCCGACCCAAAGGTTGCAGGCGTTACCTGCCATATCAGCTATTTTGATCGCTCGCTCTGGGACAGGGTGTCCAAGGGAAACTGGTTCGAAGACCCGTCCAATTCGTCCATCGCCTGCCGCCAAACGGGGCCGATTGTGCTGGGGGATATTGATACCAGCGCAGGCGGCGAAGTGGTGTTTTCCGAAGGCCGCAGCCTGATCTTCAAGTCCCTGCGCGTGACGCGGATTTTCGACGCGGAAAACCAAGTGCTGGTCTATTTGACCCACGCCAATGAGGTGACGGATGGGTCTGCGAAGATGTCGATTTCGACGGTGCCGCTTTGGCAGAAATAGTCTGCTTTTGGGCATCCTAACCAGACAGAGTGCCGCGCCCTTCCTCGGGCGGGCGCGCCACAGAAGTTCGGCACGCTTTATGGTTCAGACCCCCCTACATCAATTCTAGGCACAGGCGGCAAAGTGCGCCCTCCCGGAGGGAGGGAGGGCGCGGCACGGCGGCGCAAGCGCCTTGATTCCGTGCCAAGAAGAGCAAACTGCGTCAGGTTAGTAGCAACTAGGGTCAGGACTCATAGCCAAAACATAACCGTCGCCGCGAATGCGCAAGCGGACAAGAACAGGTCAGCGCATCGGTCATAGCGGGTTGAAATCCTGCGCCAATCCTTCAGCCTTGCGAACATGTTTTCGATTTTGTGGCGTTTGCGGTACAGGTTGGCGTCGTGGGTGACGGCGGTCTTG
>CAMAWZ010000022.1 GCA_945861995.1 Pseudorhodobacter antarcticus | reverse complement strand
GCCGTCGCGGGTTAGGGTGATATCAAAATAGGTGCCGCCCATATCGACGGTGATGATGTTTTTCAATCCCCAAGGTTCCGCAATATAAAGCGCCGCTTGTGGGGCCGAGGCTGGGCCAGAGTTGATCGCATAGACCGACTGGTCTGAGACGACCGAACCCAAGGCCAGCCCGCCATTCGATTGAAAATAGCGCACAGGATTTTTGGCCCCAAGGCTGCGGAAATAGCCGTCCACCGCCTCGACATAGCGGGTCAGGATCGGGGCAAGATAGGCATTCACAATTGCGGTCGATGTGCGTGTATATTCGCGCACCTGCGGATACAGAACGCTGCCCACTGTCAGGCGGACATCTGGCATCATCTCGCGGACAATCTCGGCGGCGCGCAGTTCATGTTCGGGATGCAGAACCGACCAGACAAAGGAAATCGCAACTGATTCAACGCCTTCGCGGATGAAATGACGGCACGCCTCGCGCACGTCTTCCTCGTTCATGGGGGTGTGAACCGCCCCTGTGGAAATGACCCGTTCAGACACGCCACGGCGCAGATAACGCGGCACCAACATCGTGGCAGGCGGGTATTCTGGGTCGTAGCGGTAGCCGTCTTCTTTGTGGCCCAAACGGATTTCAATCGAATCCTCATGGCCTTTGGTCGCAATTAGGCCAGCCTTGGCCCCCTTGTGCTGGATCAGCGCATTCAGGCCCACCGTTGTGCCGTTGATGCAAAGATCGGCGTTTGACACGATTTCGGTCGCGGAAATACCTGTTTCTTCTTCGATTAACTTCAGCCCATTGCGGATGGCAAGCGTGGGGTCTTGCGGGGTCGACAGCGCCTTAAAGATGCGCACATCTCCCTTGCGGTCGGCAAGAATAAAGTCAGTGAACGTGCCGCCGGCGTCAATGCCCAGACGATATTGGTTTTGCATGATATGTGTCCTTAATCAGCGGGCGCGCAGGGCGGCGGTGGCGGGATGGTCGACCTCAAGTGCGCTAAAGCTGGCAAAGACCACCCCATAGTCGAGTTTGGCCCCCAGTTCCGAGACAAGGCCATTGCGGACATCGTCCACCACACGCGCGACATCGCGCTGGAATGGATTGCCGAAACCGCCGCCGCCTGGATTGCGATTGGCGGCACGTTCGCCTGGGTGGATGGTCTCAATCACATTGTCTGTGATCACTTCGGTTTTGCCGTGGCGGGTCAATTCCAAGGACCCCACTTTGGGTGCCACCATCGCAGATTTGGCCCCAGCCGCGCCCATCGCGGGGATACGGCGGCCTTCGCCAAAGGTGATCAGCGTCATGGGGCTGTCCAAAGGTTCCACTTCCCAGCACGTGCCAGACCCGCCCCTATTGCGCCCCGCGCCGCCCGAATCTTCCATCAAGGAATAACGGTGAATGATGATTGGGTAAGAATGCTCTAGCATCTCGATATCGCCCGAAGTCAGCGCACCAAAGCAGCATTCTGGCCCGCAGGCGTGCCAGCCATCTTGGTTCGCTGTCGCCCCCGCCCCCGAGATGATCGAAGCCAGAACCATGGTCACATATTCCTCATCGTGGCGCTTGTCCCAACCCGCGATATTGCAGCCCTTGGCATGGCCCCACGATGCCGACACTGTGTCAGGCGCGGCCTGTTCAAACGCCAGACGCACCGCATCGGTGAGGGTTTCCATCGGTGTGGTGGTACAATTCATATGCGGCGCGGGCGATTTCGCGTTACACAGCGTACCCTTTGGCCCCATATCCGTGGTCACGCAGCGATACAGACCCTCGTTATAGGGCGGCGGTAATTGCGCAAACATCATCAGGCCAAGATAAACGCCTGAGTGACTGTTGCCCTCATAACTGTTGATGAAATAGGGGATTTGCGGCGGGGATTGGATGAAGATATGGCAACTGTCGCCGGTAATTGTCACCGTGGCCGTACTGTCAAAATCGCCGTAACCGTGGCCCGCATCCTCAAGGATCGCGGTGCCACTGTACGTGCCATCGGGCACTTTGGCGATCAGCGAGCGCATATGCGCCTCGGCCATGTTCAGCAGTTCCGCGATACAGGCTTGCACGGTATCTTTGCCGTATTTGTCCATCAGACGAACAAGGGCGCGAGCCCCGACTTTGCACGCGCCGATCAGCGCGTTAAAATCGCCCTGCTGGTCGCGCCGCGCGCGCATATTGGACAAAAGCAGGTTGATGACATCATTGCGCGGCTTGCCCTTGTCCCACAATTTCAGCGGCGGGATGCGCAGACCTTCGGCAAAAATTTCGGTCGCGGCAGGGTTATAGCCTGCGGGAACAGGCCCGCCAATATCGGTCAAATGGCCCTTGCAAACTGTCCAGAACACCAGCTCGCCCTGATAAAAGACGGGGTAATACATACAGGTGTCGATGATATGCGATCCGCCGTATTCGGGATCATTGTGCAAAATCAGATCGCCATCGTGGATGTCGCCCTCGAAATACTTGGCCACTGACTTCATCGCGGGGATCAGCGATCCAAGATGGATCGGGATGTCTTGGCCTTGCAAGATCATCTCGGGCGTTGCGTTGAACAGGGCGGTTGAATAGTCATGCGCCAGATTGAAGACCGAGGATCGGGCAGTTTGCTCTAGCGTCAAGGTCATCTCGCGCTGTGTCGTTTCCAAAACGCCGCGCACGACGGATAGGGTAATTGGGTCAACCTTGGCTTGGGACATCCGGCGTTCTCCTGTTGGGAAGGGGTGGGTCTAAGCCCATTTATCCCATGCTGCACTTTTTGCCGGCTTTGGTCTTGCGCCACAGTGAACAAAGTTTTGTCGCAGCGCGCACACAACCCGCCACAGTGACGCAAGACGCGCAGGCCAGATTGGGATTCCGCCCAGATCAGGATTCCGCTTGCAATTAGGCCCGCCATTATCAAATCATGCCAACACATCTTGGCCTAGGGGGGGCGTTATGACTGCCGCGTTGCATAGCACCAAAAGCTTGCCCCCAGCGGCGCGGGCGGGGCATTGGAATGCCGTGATCGCTGAGGCCTATTTTCCCCTGCAATTGACCTTTCGCGATGCGGGTTCCTTTGATGGTAGGCTGGCGTTGCAGTCCTTTGGCGATTTATCGCTGTCGCGTTTGCAAACGGAACCCGTCCAATATGAACGCCAAGCCAGCCATATCGCGGGCACATCGGAAGAGCAGTATTTGATCACCATCCCGCGAAAGTCTCCTGTAGAGTTTCGCCAACTGGGCCGCGAGCTGCGCTGTGATCCTGGCAGTTTTATCATCGAGCGGGGGGACGAGCCCTATCGGTTTTCCTATGGAGCCGCCAATGATCTGTGCGTGCTGAAGGTTGCCAAGCCTATCTTGGCCAATCGCTTGCGCAATCCAGACCGCTATTGCGCGCAGGTCTTTAATGGCCGTGATGGTATGGGTGGGCTGTTCACCACCATGGCGCAGCATGTCCAAGCACAGGCCCCAGATGACGTCGCTGCGGGCGAAATGTTGGGGCGGCAGTTGATTGAACTTTTGTCGATGGCCATTGATCGCCATTCTGAAACCGCCGAAGTTGCGCAAAGCGCGGTGCGGGCGGCACATTTAAAACGTGCGGCGGACGTGATCCGCCGCAATCTGTCAAATCCAGACCTGTCGCCTGATCTTGTGGCAGAAGCGTGCGGAATATCCAAACGTTACCTGCATGAGATATTTGCAGATGGGAACGGCACGGTTTCGCAGCATATCCGCGAGCAAAGATTGATCGCGGCGCGCAATATGTTGCAGATGCCGAACCCAGGCCCGATGTCAGATATCGCTTATCGTTTCGGATTTTCCGATCAGGCGCAATTCTCGCGTCTTTTCAAGGCGATGTTCGGCCACACGCCCAGCGCCTATCGTATGGGGCAAACTGGACGCTAGACCCTGCCGATCCACGCCCCCGACTGAACCAATTCTTGGATATGCAAACGGATCAGATGCACGACCGCACGCGTTGAAGGGGCATTTGCGCGCTGCGGAGAATGGGCTAGAATCAGCTCGCGGCTGATGACAGGATCGATGATTTTCTGTGCGACCAAGCCGCCGCTTTCAAGATCTGCCTGCACCGCCGTGACAGGTAAAATAGTGCGGATGGTGCCGTTGCTGACCAGATCGCGGATGGTTGGCAGGGTTTCCAACTCGACCGCAATGGTGAGCGTGACTTTGGCACGGGCACAGGCCTCATCGACAAGAATGCGCAGCCCATGTGGGGGGCCAGGCAGGGCAAGGTCTTGCCCCTCAAGATCGCGCAGGCGCACAGTCGGCCCCTGCCCAAGTGGCGGGGAATTGCGGGCTGAAATCAGATACATATCCTCGAACAGAAGATGCTCTGTATCTGGAAATGTTCCAGCGCGCATCTTGTACAAAACGGCCAAGTCCACACGGCCACTGGCCAGCCATTCGGCCACATAGCCGCTAAACCCCTCAAGAACCCGCATTTGCACACCTGGCAAGTCGCTGCGAATTTGCGCCAAAAGGGGCGCAAGCAACACCAGCCCAACCGAGGGGGGCACGCCAAAGGTAACCGCGCCCTGAACCCTGTCTTTGTCTGCCGTCAGATCATGGCGGATCTGTTCGACATCTGCCATCACACGGCGCGCGCGGGTTAAAAAGGTTTGCCCCACTTCGGTCATCACGGCGCCGCGCCCATTGCGATAAAACAGTGTGACGCCCAAATCCGCCTCTAAATCGCGGATACGGCGGCTAAGGGCCGACTGTGCGATGTTATGCGCCATTGCGGCTTTGGAAAAGCTGCCCATCTCGGCGATCGAAATGAAAAATTGAAAGTCGCGCAAATCCATTGGTTTGGCCTAGATACAAAAAGAGGCGGCAGGGCGCACCCGCCGCCTCTTTGCATAGGCAAGCCAGTTTTACCCTATGTCAAGCCGTTTGCAGGCTGGCTCAAGCCGTTTGCAGGCTGGCGCGCAGCTTGTCCGTGGCGGGCATATCCAGCCCCCATTGATAGCCATTGCTGACAGGCTTGACGACGACGCCGTAAACCTCGCGCGCGTGGTCGGGGGTGATATAGCCGTCCAACAGATCATCCAGCACTTTGCTTGGATCGCGTTTCAGGCTTGGGCCGTAACCGCCGCCGCCCGGCGAAAGATAGGTGATCACATCCCCCGCCTCGGCCCGCAGACCTGAAAACTTGGCAGGAACGTCAATCGGCGCAGTTCCTTTGACATGGTTGTGCATCCGCACCGCCGCCGTCACGCCTTCGCCCCCGCCAAAGATGCCCCACGGCGTATCTTCATTGCGGTCGCTTTCATGTGTCATAAAGCCAGGCACAAGGAACCGCTGCGATTTAACCACGCCCATGCCGCCGCGAAACTCGCCCGCGCCCGGAAAGACGTCATCGCGGATTTCATAGCGGTCACAGATCACGGGCAGGTGCATCCCAAGGTCTTCCAAAGGGTTGTTGCGGGTGTTGCGCATCAACTCTTCAATCGTGTCAGGGCCATCCGATTGTGGACGCCCGCCCATCGATGCCTCGTTCACCTCGATCAGCACCCAATAGTCGCCACTGTCGCGCACACCTGAATAGCTGGCAAAGGATAGGCAAGCCGCATTTCCCGCTGTGCATTTATCGGGCAGAACGGGGGCAAGCGCCTTGATAATCAAATCTACAATGCGCTGGATTTGGTTAAAGCGCGCCTCGCAGGCGGCAGGGGCAATCGGGTTAAAGATACAGCCCAAGGGGGCCGTCACCTTAACGGGGCGAAAGCTGCCTTCATTCTGCGGAATATATTCGTTGTTGGTATAGGTATCGAGCAGAAGGGCGCGAAACGCGAAATAGCAGGCCACCTTTGTAGAGCCTTCAAACGGCACGTTAAACGCGGTGGGCACTTGGGGGGACGACCCTGTTAAATCCACCTCTACGTCATCACCCGTCACGCGCACTGTCACCTTAATTGGCAAATGCACCCCGCGTGTGCGCCCATCATCATCCATAAACCCTTCGGCAAAATATTCGCCATCTGGGATTTTGGCAATTTCTCGCCGCAACATACGTTCGGAATAGTCCATCAACTGCTTGGACGCTTGTTCGACCACATCGCGGCCATAGGTGTCCATCAACTCACAAAACCGCTTGACCCCCAGTTCTGCCGAAGCAATCTGCGCTTCAAGATCGCGCATCACCAACCCGGGCACGCGGGTGTTGCCGCTGATATAGCGCCATAGCGTATCGTTGCGCTTGCCCGCCTCGACCAGTTTCAAACCGTTCAGCAGCATTCCTTCGGCAAAAACGTCTGGAACATCGATAATCAGGCCCGGTGTGGCTGCCCCAATGTCCAGATGGTGCGCGGTATTTGCGGAAAACCCAACCAACTGACCGTCATAAAAAATCGGCATCACAATGCCGATATCGGGCGAATGGCTGGCCCCAAAATAGGGATGATTGTGGATCACCACATCGCCTTCGCGCCAGTCTGCCAGCGGAATACTTCTCTCAATGCCGCGCAGATACCCGGGGATCGAGCCGATATGCATCGGCGTGGAATCGCTTTCGCACAGGGTGTTGTAATCCAGATCAAACAGACCCGCCCCCAAATCCTGACTTTCGCGGATGATGGAAGAATAGGACATCCGATACAGCACATTGCCCATTTGTTCCGCAATTGCGTGCAGCGCCCCGCCGATCACCTGCAGCGTGATCGGATCAATAGTTTTCGTCATAGTTCGCCTCCTATCGCGTTGCGGCTGATCACAATATCCCCCAGACGCATCACGCGCGCGGTGTAGCCCTTTGGGATGACGCTGGTCGAGTTTTGCTGGGTGACGATGGCAGGCCCTGTCACCTCGTCGTCTGCCTTCAGTTTGCTGCGGTCATAGCGCGGCGTTTCCAGCGTCTGGCCGTCATCAAAGGTGGTTGCGCGGGAATACAGCGCTGCCTCTGACGGGTTTCTGCGCCCGCCTTTTTCCAATTCTGGCAGGCGAAGTGTGTCGCCAGATGCCGTGCCGATCACGCGAAGGGTCACAACCTCGACCGCCTGATCTTCAAAGGCATGGCCGTATTCGGTGCGGTGAACGCTGTAGAAGGCCTTTGCAACCCCATCGGCAATTGCAGCGGTGAATCGCCCCGCTGGCACATCGACCCGCAACTCGAACCCCTGCCCAACATAGCGGCATTCCGCGATACGGGCAAAACGCTGTGATCCAGCGGGCACACCATCGCTGTCCAACTGCGCCTTGGCCTCGGCCTGCAATTTGTCAAAAACGGCACCAAGGTTGGTGAATGTATCCGTATCGCCCGCCTGCAAGATCGCCAAAGCTGACCTTGTAAATTCATAGCGCGGTTCGGTCACCAAAAGACCCATTGCCGCCGTGATGCCCGGATGCAGCGGCGAGATTACGTTCTTGGCCCAGATCGCTTCGCCCAGCGCGACCCCGTGCAAGGGGCCAGCGCCGCCAAAGGCCATCAGACTAAATCCGCGCGGATCGATGCCCCGCGCCACCGAATTAGAGGCAATCGCCAGTGCCATATGATTGTTGATAATCCGCAACACCCCCAGCGCCGCATCTTTAACCGACAGACCCAAGGGTTCGGCCAATTTTGTGCGAATGGCGGCTTCGGATAGTGCAGGGTCAATTTTCAGCCCGCCCCCCAAAAACTGCTCTGGGTCCAGACGGCCCAAGACCACTTGTGCATCGGTCACAGTGGGCTCAACCCCGCCCTTGCCATAGCAGGCAGGGCCTGGCTCTGCCCCTGCCGAGCGCGGGCCCACGCGAAACGCGCCGCCGCTGTCCACATAGGCGATGGATCCGCCGCCCGCCCCGATCGCGTCAATATCAATCATAGGCACCAGCACAGGCATTTCCGCCACTTCGGTGTCGCGCGGGTTTTTGATGGTCAATGCGCCGTTGCGAATCACCGAGATATCCGCCGACGTTCCGCCGATATCGATGGTGATCACTTGGCCTTGGCCGCAAGCCTCGCCTGTCCAGCGCGCACCAATCACGCCGCCCGCTGGGCCCGACAGCAGCAGGCTGACGGGCGTTTTGGCAGCCTGTTCCACCGTGGAAATCCCGCCATTTGATTGCATCATGCGGACAAAGGCATTCACCCCCGCCGCGCGCAGACGGTTTTGCAGCTTATCCAAATAGCCCGCTGTGCGCGGCCCGATATAGGCGTTCATTGCAGCGGTCGAGAACCGCTCATATTCCCGCATCGTGTTCACAACTTCGGATGAGGCGCAGATAAAGGCATCGGGCATAACGCGCTGCACAATCTCTTTCGCCTGCAATTCGTGGTCATTGTTCAAGAACGAGAACATAAAACCGATCACCACCGCCTCTAGGCCGCGCTGGGCGAACAGTTCGGCTGCCGCCTCGACCTCTTCACGGTTCAATGGCGTTTCGACCTGCCCTGTGGGCGGCATGATCCGTTCCGTCACCGCAATGCGGTTGCGGCGTTTGATCAGCGGCGCGCTTTGCCAAGGCACATCGAACTGTAATGAAAAGTTATGGGGCCGCTTGTGCCGCGCCATATGCAGAATATCGCGGAACCCTTTGGTGGTGATCATCCCCACCTCTGCGCCGTCCCGCTCGATCACAATATTCGTGGCCACTGTGGTGCCATGAAACAGGGCGTCGATTTGGCTGGGCTGAATGCCTGAGATGGCGCACAGTTCAGTCACACCTTGCACCACGCCGATGGACTGATCTTTGGGCGTGCTTGATACTTTATGCACAAAAACTTGCTGGCGGCCATCCGCCCCAACCCTCTCTAGCACGAGGTCGGTGAATGTACCGCCCACGTCAACGCCTACCCTGATCATCCTTGCATCCCCCATCGTTGTTGGCGCGGCTTTTGTTTGGCCCCGTCCTAGGTGTTTTCTGTCTTCACAGTCAGTTTTCCGTCCAGATTGCCCATGCCTCCATGCACAGACGCCCATCCGCAGCAGCCGTCCACAGATGCAAACCCTCTGGCGTCTCATCCGCATTGACGGTGAATTCTGCGCCATCCATCAAAGGGCTGATGCCGCGATAATCAAAGGCCAGTGGCGGCGTGCCCCGCACTGTGGCGGCAAATTCCAACATCATCGTGGCTTGCAAAGGGCCGTGCACGACAAGACCCGCATAGCCTTCAGAGGTGATGGAATGGTTGCGGTCGTAATGGATGCGGTGGCCGTTAAAGGTGATGGCAGAATAGCGAAACAGCAGCACAGGATCTGCCATAACAGCATAAGACCAGCGCGCAGGCGGGGCCTTGGGGATCACGGGCTGCGCGGCATTTGGATCACGGGCGGCGCGATAGACAATGTCGTGGCGTTCATGCAAAACCAACCCTTGTGGGCTGGTAAAGGCATGATCAACCACGACAAAGCATAAGGGGCCGCTGCGGCCCGTTTTTAGAACGACATCGCGGACAGTTGATGTCCGCGTAATCTGATCGCCCACCCGAAAGCGGCCCTGCAATTCCATCCGCCCCCCCGCCCACATTCGGTGCGGCAGCGGCACGGGCGGCAGCAATCCGCCGCGTTTAGGATGGCCATCTAGGCCCAATTCTGACATGGGCCGTGTGACAGGGGCAAGGCACCAGTGGATAGCAAGGGGCGCGTCATCGCCCAGCGCCCGTTCAGGGTTTGGATCGTCCAGCACGGCCAGATACCCCGCGACCAATCGCGCCGATACGGTATCCACTGCCGTCTCGGATCGGCCAATCCATTGGCGCAGACGGTCAATGTCCAATGTGGTGACGTTCATTTGGAAAACTCCGCCCGAATGCGGTCAGTATGTTCGCCTAGTTCGGGAACTGGCCCCGCCACCAGATCACGGCGCAAGGGCGAAACAGCGCCCGAAAACGCCCCCCCCGCCACGCGCCCATCCATACGGCGCAGGGCCGGATGGGCGGACAGATCGGCAACCGTGCTAACCCGCGACCACGGCAGATCGGCCCCCTCAAGCACAGCAATCATTTCGGCTTGGGTGCGGGCCGCAAAGATCGGCCGCAAAATGTCGTCCAGCGCCTCGCGATGGATCACGCGGGCAGGATTGTCCGCAAAGCGCGGATCATGTGTCAGATCAGGACGCTGCAAAACCGCGTTGCAAAACCGCACCCATTCTTGGGGCGATTGCACCACTGCCACCACGTCACCATCGCGGCAGGCATAGGCGCCATATGGATAAATCGCCGCATGGCTAAGGCCCACGCGGGGCGTGTCACGTTGCGCATAGTCATAATGCAGCAAAGGCACCGACATCAGATCCGCCATCGTGTCGAACATGGCGATTTCAATCGCCTTACCTTTGCCTGTCAGGGCGCGTTCCAACAAGGCCTCTAGCACAGCGGCATGGGCGGTCATCCCTGTTGCGACATCGGCCAAAGAAACGCCTACCTTTACGGGGGTTTCGGGCGTACCTGTCACGGTGCAAAGGCCGCTTTCGGCCTGAATAAGCATGTCATAGGCCCGCATATCGCGTGACGGAGTGTCTTGCCCGTAACCCACGATATCCACGACGATCAATTTCGGGTATCGGGCCACCAAATCCGCAGCCCCAAGGCCCAGCCGCACAGATGCCCCTGGGGCAAGGTTTTGCACAAAAACGTCAGCCTGTGCCACCATCGCCTCTAGCACGGCGCGGTCGGCGGTTGCTTTAACATCCAGCACAGCACTTTCTTTGCCGCGATTAAGCCAGGCAAAATAGGCGCTGGTGCCATGGATCGCGCGGTCATAGTGCCGCGCGGTATCGCCTGTATCGCGCTCGATCTTGATCACCCGCGCGCCTGCATCGGCCAAACGCACCGTGCAAACGGGGGCGGCCACAGCCTGCTCGATTGACACCACCAAAAGACCTGTCAGGGGGCCCGCCATCTTAATAAGACCTCGGAAGGCCAAGCACATGCTCAGCCAGATGCGACAGGATAAGATTGGTCGAAACAGGGGCCACTTGATAAAGCCGCGTCTCACGGAATTTGCGCTCTATATCGTATTCTTCGGCAAAGCCAAAACCACCGTGGGTTTGCAAACAGGCCTCTGCCGCCGCCCAAGACGCTTCTGCTGCCAACATTTTGGCCATATTCGCCTCGGCACCACAGTCGCGGCCCGCTTCGAACATCTGGGCAGCGCGCTGCACCATCAACTCGGCGGCGCGCATTTGGGCATAAGCGCGGGCAATGGGAAATTGGATGCCTTGGTTCTGCCCAATCGGGCGGCCAAAAACGCGGCGTTCATTGGCATAGGCCGTGGCCTTGGCGATAAACCATTTGGCGTCACCAATGCATTCCGCCGCAATCAAGATACGCTCGGCATTCATGCCCGACAGGATATAGCGAAATCCCTTGCCCTCTTCGCCAATCAAGTTTTCGGCGGGGACGATCACGTTGTCAAAAAACACTTCGGTGGTCGAATGGTTTATCATGGCGCGGATCGGCCTGATCGTCATGCCAGATTTTAAGGCCTCTTTCATATCCACCAGAAAGACCGAAAGCCCGTCGGTGCGTTTTACGACTTTATCCTTTGCCGTCGTGCGCGCCAGCAGCAGCATCAAGTCAGACTGGGCGGCGCGGCTTGTCCAGACCTTTTGTCCGTTGACTACATAATGATCGTCCCGCTTTTCAGCAAAGGTGGTGATCGAGGTGGTATCAGAACCGCTGGTCGGTTCGGTCACGCCAAAGGCTTGCAGCCGCAAAGATCCGCTGGCAATTTGCGGCAAATACTGCGCCTTTTGCGCCTCTGATCCGTGCCGCAAGAGGCTGCCCATGATATACATCTGCGCATGACAGGCCGCGCCATTGGCGCCCGCACGCTGAATTTCTTCAAGGATCGCCGCCGCCGCCGAAAGGCTTAGGCCTGCGCCGCCGTAGGTCTCGGGGATCAGGGCAGCAAGGTATCCCGCCTGCGTCAGGGCTGCAACAAAGTCCGTGGGATAGGCCGCATCGCGGTCTAATTGACGCCAATACTCGCCTGGGAAATCGGCACATAGCCGCGCAACCGCTGCACGGATTTCAGGGAAATTATCTGTCTCGTCGAAGACGTCTTGTGACATATCTGGGCCTTTTTGATCTGTTGTCCAACAGACCGAAATGCCCCGTCGCGCAGAAGTCGCTAATTTTGGAACTCAGTTATGCCAAATGGGCATAACTGGTGCTGCGGATGCGTTGTTGAATGCACTTTTTTGTATGCCTTGCATCGCGTGAAAAAAGCGCGCGCTGCATCAAGAATAGGGGCATACTGGCCGCAGATTTGCCAAACGACGCTGGCCCTACACCAACAACGCCATCGCCGTTTGTTCATCTGTCACAAGCGTTGTGGGGCCGATGGTTCGGATTGTCGCGCGGATGGCGTTTAGCTTGTCTTTTCCGCCCGAGATTAGCACCCGTTCTGGGGTGCGCCGCAGCCTTGCAATGTCGACCGAGATCACACGGCTGTTCACCTCGTGATCAACCAAATCGCCGTTTTGATTGATAAAGTTGTAAAGCACGTCCCCGATTGCCCCCGCTTCAATCAGCGAGCGGCGGTCAGCTTCTGAAAGATAGCCCGTACGGTAGCTGGTGGTCAGCGTGCTTATGCCCCCGCAAGACAAGAGCACCATGTCCAACTTGTCGGCCATTTCAAATATTGCAGACAGCCCGCAGCGTTCCAGCAAAGCGTGCTTGGTCTCTGGGCTGTCGACAACGGCGGGGGCGGGAATCAAGAACCCCTCACCTTGAAACAGTTCGGCGAATTGCCACGCAAATTCCGCAGGGTTAAAGCGCCGCGCTGCCGCAATACCGCCAAGTAATGAGACGACGCGGAAATCGTCCAATGTGGCGCCAATGATAAAGGGGAGTGTGTTCGAAAGCGTGCGGCCCCAGCCTACCCCTACCGTCATTCCAGCCTTCATTTCGCCTGAAACAAAGTTTCCAGCTGCGGCGGCGATAACCTTGACGGGATCGGCGTCGGCGTCGGTGAAGGGGGCGACGATAACGCGGTTGATCCCAAAGCGCGTTTCAACCTCGCGTTCCAGCAGCAAAAGGTCGGTTAAGGGGGCGGCGATTGTGATGCGCACCTCGTTACGGCGGCGCGCATCGGCCAGTAACCGCACCACCATCACCCGACTGATACCAAGCTGTGTTGCGATATCATTCTGCGTCGCGCCTTCCACGTGATACAGCCAGATAGCCCGTGCCCGCAGCCTGTCTGCCTCGCTTTGAATGGCCACACTTTGGTTTTCAAGTTGCATTACTTAACCAACCTTTTGATCAGCCCACTGTTTCAACCGAACGGATCATCCGATTTACAATCCGCGCCACCCGCTCTGGGCATTCTATCTGCGGAATATGGCCTGCTCCAGCCAGAAGATGAAGTGCGAATTCGCCATCCGCCCTGATTGCATGGTCAAAAGGCAGAATGTGGTCACTGCGACCCCAAATAATTTGCAGCGGACACGTCACGCGCTTTAGGGCTGGGCGTAGGTCAAACGCCTGAACGCCATCAGGAAACAGCGATTGCGCCATATCGGCTTGGCAGGCGCGCAACTGCACATCGGCGCGCGTGCGCATGGCTGCGCGGGCGTAATCATCGCTGATGCCTTCTGGCGTTGCCGTCAGTCGGCGCAGCCATGGGGCCAAGCTTTCCACGCGGCTGGCGCGGACAATGCCGTTTAGGGCGGCGGCATTAATTTCTGGCCCAAGACCCGCTGGCGCGATCAGCGTCAGGCTGGCAATGCGCCGTTCGCGAATATCTGCCAAAGCAAGCGCAAGCGCTGCGCCAAGGGAATGGCCGACAAGATGCACGTCGTCGCTGCCTCTCGTGGCTTCGTCAAAGGCATCGACCACCATGCGAGATAAGTCTAGAAAGCTGTTCACGTGTCTTTTTGGTGATTTGCCATGGCCGGGCAAGTCAATGCGCAGCAAAGGGGCACTTGGGCCAAGTGCCTTTTCCAACGGTGCCCAAGATTGGCTGTCAGCGGTGAAACCATGCAGCAAAACAATGGGTTTACCTGTGCCAGCACGGCGAGAGATGTGCAGCGGGCCAGCTTCGTGGTTCCAGATCGAAAACGCTGGCGTATCCGTAGGGGCCTTTTGCGCCGCGACTAGACCGACAACATCAGCCTTTTGAACGCGGCCAAGCGGGCCAGTGCCCGCGACATCGGCAAGGATCATGCCGTTGTCCCGCAAGGCCTTTCGCGCAGCAGGGGTGCCGCGCGTGCCCAAACCCGCCAAGGTCTTGGCAGGGTGCAGGGCAATCGGTGGGGCTACAGGCGGTGGGGCAACGGGTTGGGCTAAAATTTCTGGCGCGCTGGTCTTGGCCAGCGGCGCTTGCCCTACAGTCATGCCGTCGGGGTAAATGTAGGCCAAAATGCTGCCCACAGGCACTTTATCGCCAGGCTTTGCACTGATGTGATGCAGGCGGCCTGTCGCTGGGGCCTCGACCTCCATCGCAGCCTTGTCGGTTTCAATGTCAAATATCGCGGCCCCTTGTTGCACCAAATCGCCTTCGGCCACGTGCCAGACTGCCAGCGTGCCATGGGTCATATCCATATCAACTTTGGGCAGGATTACCTCGGTTGGCTGCAATCCTTCGTTTGATGCAGCGGCGGCGACGGCGGGCGCAGGCGTTACGGGTTCGACGGCTTCGCCTTCGGCGTAAAGCAGGGCAATTGTCGTGCCGACAGCCACTTTGTCACCCGCGCGGGCTGTGATTTGGCGCAAGTAGCCCGTTGCAGGGGCCTCGACCTCCATCGCGGCTTTGTCGGTTTCAATGTCAAACAACGCAGCGCCTTGTTGCACCAACTGCCCCTCAGTGGCGTGCCACGTGGCCAAGGTGCCATGCGACATATCCATGTCCACCTTGGGCAGGATCACTTCGACGGGCATGTTCAGACCTCGCGGCGCACAAGGCGGCGTGCGGCCGCCTCGATCGTATCAACTTGCGGCACCGAGGCGCGTTCAAGATCGGGGTTGTAGGGCACTGGCGCATCGGCAGCGCCAAGGCGCAAGATCGGGGCGTCAAGATAATCAAACGCATCGCTTTCGGCCACCATTGCGCTGATTTCAGCGCCCACGCCGTAAGCTTTGACACCTTCGTAAACCACCAACAGCTTGCCCGTTTTGCGCACCGAGGTCAGGATCGTTTCGCTGTCAATCGGGCGGATCGATCGCAGATCGATCACCTCGACGTTAATGCCGTCCATCGCCAGCTTTTCAGCCGCTTCCAAGGCGCGGTGCAGCATGATCGAGCCTGCGACGATGGTTAGATCAGCCCCCGCGCGGCGCACCAACGCCTTGCCGATTGGGGTCAGATAGCTGCCTTCGGGAACGTGGCCTTTTGTTTTGTACAAAAGCTTGTGTTCAAAGATCATCACAGGGTCGGGGTCGGCCAATGCCGCCAGCAGCATCCCCTTGGCATCTTCTGGTGTTGAAGGTTGCAATACCTTTAGCCCAGGCACGTGGCCAAACCACGCCTCGATGCTTTGGCTGTGCTGTGCGGCAGCCCCAGTGCCAGACCCAGACGGCATACGAAACACCACAGGCACGGCAGCCTCGCCGCCCAGCATATA
>CAMAWZ010000021.1 GCA_945861995.1 Pseudorhodobacter antarcticus | reverse complement strand
AGCACACAAACGCGGCCAATTTTGCCCGTATCGCCAAACGTCAAAAGCCGCGCCGACCCAACCGCTTGGCCTCCGCTATGGGCCAAAAGATGGGTTGCGACATCGTCTAAATCGTCAAGTTCGTCCGCCTCGGGCACGCCTTGTTCTTCGATAAAGACAATACGGCGCAGGGCGCGGCAGGCGGTGATATCGCGGGTTTGAATGACGGAAATCATGCGAAATAATCCTGCAAAATGCGGCCGTATATCGCCTTAAGCTGATGAATTTGCACCACTTCTACCCGTTCGTCCACTTGATGCATTGTGCGGCCCACAAGGCCAAATTCCACCACGGGGCAATGATCTTTGACAAAACGCGCATCAGATGTGCCGCCCGAAGTTGATGGCTGCGGCGCGCGCCCCACCTCGGCCTGCACGGCGTTTGAGATCAGCGCCGAAAAATCGCCTAAGGGGGTTAAAAAGCTTTCGCCAGAAATCGTAACGCGGGTGTCAATCTGCACGCCTGTCTGCGCCTGCACGGCGGCGGCATGGGCGTGAAGCCAGCCCGAAACGCTGGCCCCCGTATGGGCATCGTTAAAGCGAATGTTCACCGTGGCGCGCCCCTGCGCGGGGATAACATTGGTTGCGGGGTTGCCGCAATCAATAGTGGTGATCGCCAAGGTCGACGCGTCAAAATGCTGCGTTCCCTGATCCAGCGGTTCGCTTTCCAGCCGCGCCAGCAGGGCAACCAGCGCCGACATCGGGTTTTTTGCGCGGTCAGGATAGGCGGAATGGCCCTGCACCCCGCGCGCGGTGAAATAGGCGGTCAAACTGCCACGCCGCCCGATTTTCATCATTTCGCCCATGACATTGGAGCAAGTCGGCTCGCCCACAAGGCAATGCGTCATCCGCTCGCCATTCCTGGCCATATAGTCCAGCAAGGCGGGCGTTCCGTCTACTGCCTTATCCTCCTCATCACCCGTAATGGCGATAATCACTGCACCATCGGGCGGGCTTTGATGAACAAAATCGACCGCTGCGGCGACAAAAGCGGCGACGCCAGATTTCATATCGGTCGCGCCGCGCCCATACAGAAAGCCATCGACAATTTCCGCGCCAAAGGGGTCATGCGTCCAGGCCTGCGCATCGCCCACGGGCACTACATCAGTATGACCATTGAAACCAAAGGATTTATTGGCGCCCTTCACGCCCCAGCGGGCGAACAGGTTCGGGGTATCGCCGCGATCAACGCGGGTGCAGGCAAAGCCCGCCCGCTCCAAAATGCCTTGCTGCAACACCAGCGCGCCACCTTCGGCAGGCGTTACGGTGGGGCAGCGCACCAAGTCGGCGGTCAGGCTTACGGGGTCTATCGGGGTAAAATCTGGCACGGCGTCACCTTGGGAAATTTGCCCAAGACCTAGCGCGCCTGCGGCCTATAGGCAACACTGGCGCACAGGGTTGTCATGGGGGTTGCAATTATGGGGTGACAGGATACGGGCGGCATGGCAATCTAAGGTAATAGAAACGATCCCAAACGGGGCGATATCAGGCAGAGCAGTCTGATCACATAACCAAAACGCGGCTTGGCCTAAACCCAAGCCTTTGGTCATGCGCCATAAACTGGGGCAAAAGGACAGGCAAGACTATGGCCCAGTATGCCGCGATTTCAATTGCCCAAATGGGCGCATTGCCCCCAAAATCTGTGCTGCCCTTTGGCGCGCGCCCGACCCAAGATTGGCTGGCCATTTCAGGCAAAGGGTTGGTTGATATATGGGCCAATCCGTTTCAGCTTCTGGACAGCGGCACGTTTGTAGCCGAGTTGCGCCTGCCCCTGCCGCGCGGCAAAGTTCTGATTAATTTACAAACAAATCAAGGGGTTCAGCGCAGTTTCGCAGTGTTTGTCGGCCCAGATGGGGGGCTGTCGCTGCTGCACCGCGAGGGGGCAAAACTGTTGCGCGCAAGCCTGCCTGCTTTGCCAGCGAGCAGTGCCGAGGCGGGGCGGCTGACCTATTTCTTTGACAGCGCCACGGGAAATTGGACATTGCGGCTGTCCAGCCTGACTGGCGGCGCGCCATTGGCTGCAGCGCAAGGTGCGGGTGCCTTGGCATTTGCAAACCGCGATGCCGAAGACATTTGTAAAAAGGGCAATTTCGACCCCGCTGTGCTGTGGTTTGGCTTTTCGCGCTGCGCAGATGTGCCGCGCGCTGCGCCGTGGATTGGCCTGCGCACTGTGGTGGATACCGCGCTGGGGCCCGTGGCGGCAGGCAACTTAAAGGCGGGCGATGTGGTTATGACCGCGGATCGCGGCCCACAACCGCTGCGCGCCGTGCATTTTATGGAATTGCCCGCACGCGGGTCTTTCGCGCCGATTGTGCTGCGGGCGCCTTTTTATGACAGACGCGGGGATGTGCTGGTGTCTGCGGATCAGCGCCTTGTGGTTTCGGGCAGTGCTGTGGAATATCTTTTCGGCACAGAGGCGGTTCTGGTGGCTGCAGGTGACGTGGTGGATGGGCGCACCGCGCTTGCGGAAGATCGCCGCGCGGTCGTGTCCAGTGTCAGCCTTGATCTGGGGGGGGGCGGCGCTGATTGGCGGCGCCGCGGCGGGCGAACTTGCCCTGGCAGCGGGCGATTTTGCCCAAACGTGCGATGCGCCCCTAATGTGCCTGAACAGTTATGAAACAGTGGCGCTGATGCGGATGCTGGGGAGGATTGTGACCAAGGTGGCCTAAACGGAAAATCCGTAAAGATCCCATTCCGCCGCACTGACCGCCAGCGCTATACGCTGCACTTCGGCCCGTTTGATGGCAACAAAGCCTGTATGCAGCGCATCGCCCAAAATGCGGCGTGCAAAGGCCGAGTGTTCCAGCGCGTCAATCGAACCTTCCCAAGTGGATGGCAAAGCTGGATTTTTAGGAAGATCATAGGCGCTGCCTGTCACCGCTGGGCCAGGATTTGCACATGACTCTATCCCATCGAGGGCCGCGCCCAAGGTCACGGCGGCCACAAGATAAGGGTTGGCATCCACCCCCGCGACGCGGTGTTCGAAATGCCGCGTCTTACCTGCCCCCGCTGGCACGCGCAGGGCCACAGTGCGATTTTCCACGCCCCATGTGTCATTCGCAGGTGAGTAGTTGACCGAGGCAAAGCGCCGCCAAGAGTTTAAAAACGGAGCAAGCAGGGCCATTGTATCGGGAATTGTGGCGCGGATGCCGGCAATGGCGTTTAACATCAGCGGGGATAGATCGCCCGCATCCGTATCGGCAAACAGGTTCGCGCCAGTGCTACCCGTCAGCGACAAATGCAAATGCATTCCAGACCCTGCCTGCGTGCCGAACGGCTTGGCCATAAAGCAGGCCTCCATCCCAAACCGCCGCGCGGTGGCGCGCAGCAAGCGCTTGGCGATCACCACATCGTCAGCCGCGCGCGCAAGGTCGCGGTAGCGGATTGTCAGCTCGTACTGGCCAGCCGAATATTCAGAAATCAGGGCCTCTAGCGGCACATCCAAATGCGTTGCACCCTCATACACCGCATCGAAAAAGGGCGACATTTCGTCCAACTCGTCCACCGACATGGTATTGGTGTTCAGGCTGCGCCGCCCAGTCAGGGGATAGCGGGCGGGCTGCATCTCGCCATCTGCGCTGCGTTCGCGGTCGATCAGGTAAAACTCTACCTCTAGCGCACCCATTGGCGTATAGCCCAAACCCCGCGCCCGCTCGATCTGGCGGATCAAGGCATGACGCGGTTCGTGCGCAAAACCTGTACCATCGGAGTTATACATCGAAATCAGCACTTGGCCGCGCCCTGTGGCGGGCATAAACCCAAGGGTGCCCGCAATCGGAAAACAGCGCAAATCACCGCCGCCATCAGTAATGACCAACCCAGTTCCCGCCACATCATCGCCCGCGACATCTTGGGCGAACATCGATGCAGGAATACCGCGCCCCGCCGTATACAGGCTTTCCAACTCGTGCCGCCGAATGGATTTGCCCCGCCCAATGCCATGGGCATCTGTCAGCACAATATCAATCGCGGACACGTCGGGATATTTGGCCAAAAACGCCTGCGCATCGCTGAGGGGGGCTGCGTTTGGGGGCGACTGCGACATGGGGTTTCCTTTCCGTTGCGTTCCAGAAAGCGCAATTTGATCAAAAGCGCAAGTATTTCGCGGTTTCAAGTTTATTTGGTGTTTATTTCGCGCTATGGTTGCACGGCAATGTGTTACAGGAACCAATATGAAAGCCCTTTGGATTTTTCCGTTGCTTGCAGCCTGCGCATCACCCGCGCCAGAGTTTATGGGCGCGCAGCGCTTAGATACGGAAATGAATGGCCGCGACTACACAGTGTTTTTCACCGAAAAGCGCGCACAAATCATTCGCCTTGGCTATGCCAAGCGGGGCGAACACGCGGGTATCCGCGCTGATATGATTGCTCTTATCCCGCAGGTGACGGGGTGCAGGTTATCCGAAAGCAGTTTGCAAGGTGATTCGGGCGAAATGCGCGGATCAATCTTTTGCCCGAAGAAATAACTCATAGGCGGCATAGGCCGCGAGTGCGCCAAACAGCAGGCCCCAAAAGGCGTTTTGCATATAAAATTCAACCAATCCCCAAAAGGCAGGCAAGGCGACAGACACCACCCGCACCCAAGTTTTGCGAAAGAACGGATCGTTTCGGTCAAGAAATTTCATGGCTTGGGCCCGCCTTTTGGATCATCAAAGAAAGGCGTCATTTGCGCAATGATGACCGAGTTTTCATCCAGCGCGCGCTGCATAAGGGCGCGCTCTTCGACGTCAATTTCATCGCCGTTTTCCAGCCGTTCTTCCAGCGTGCCATATCCCGACACATCCAAAGGGGCCAGATCGGCCTGTTTTAGAATGGCCACAGTTTCGCGCACGGCTTCGGCCTCGTCCACGCCGCTGGCATAGCACATCAACGCCGCGCCCGTGGATTTAGGGGGCAGGCCGTCGCCTTCTTTGCGGCCCACTTCCACGACCAGCGTGTAGACCTGCTGTTTGCTTTCCGACATCGCCAATCCCCAATTTGCGCTAAAACCGCTCGGCCCGCAGCACATGGGCATCGGTCACCGATACCACACCGATATGACGCTGCACCACGGCAAAAGCCGCATCAAGGAGGGTGTCCAGCCGATCAGGCCTGATGATGCAGACCACCGAAACCATACCACTGCGGCCCACCTGCCCTTCGCGCGACCACTGGCCAGATCGGCCAGATCCGCCCAGAACGGGCAAAATGGTAAAGCCTGTGACCCCTGCCTCGGTCAGCGCCTCGGTCAGACGCGCCTCCATCGGGGCTTCGATGGTGATTTCAACGCGTTTGGCAGGGTGCATTTGCATGGGTCATCCTTTGATCACGGCTAGGGCAATGGCAACATAAGTCGGGATGCCAATTACAAGGTTAAAGGGAAAAGTCACGCCAAGGGATAGGGTCAGATAGACGCTGGGATTTGCCTCGGGCAGGGCCACGCGCATGGCTGCGGGCACAGCGATATAGCTGGCCGATGCCGCCAGTGTCATCATCAGCGCCGCACCGCCAACCGATAGGCCAAGGATCAGTGCCCCGCCAAGACCAAAGGCGGCCCCGATCACGGGCATCAGCAGCCCGAATGCCAGCGCGCCAAACCCCAGATTTCCCTTGGCCCCGCGCATCCCGCGCCCTGCCACCAGCCCCATATCCAAAAGGAACAAACAAAGCACACCTTGGAACGGCGAGACGATAAAGCTTTCAATGCGCGTCATGCCGCCGTCGCCCGTCAGTGCGCCAATCAGGAAAGAGCCGACAAGCAGCACGATGGACCCGTTCAACAAAATTTCGCGCCACAGACGCGCATCCATCCGTGGCCCTGCACCCGACCGCGCAACCAGCCACAGTGCAGACACAATCGCGGGGGCCTCCATCGCGGCGGCAACGGCAACCATGTAACCTTCCGCCTCAATCCCGCGCCCCGCCAAAACTGTCGTCGCGGTCACGAAGGTCACGATCGAGATCGACCCATAATGCGCCGAAACGGCGGCGGCATCCAACGCCGAAAGCTGGGTCATGCCGCGCAGCAGGGCATAGGCAACCAATGGCAGAGCAAACGACAAAATCACCCCAACCAATAGGCTAAGGCCAAGGCTGGCATCCAGGCCGTGACTTGCCACCGAAACCCCGCCCTTAAAGCCTATGGCAAACAGCAGATACAGCGACATCGCCTTGGCCATCGCCTCGGGCACAGTCAGATCAGATCGTGCCAGCGCTGCGGCAAGGCCCAGCGCAAAGCACAGTATCATCGGGGTCATAAGGTTTTGCGCGGCTAGGGCGAGGAAATCCATGGTCTTTACTTTCTGGCCAAGGGTTAGATCGTCAGTCGTCGCCGTTCAAAAATTATATGGCAACAAATTCATCTCGCGCGGCGTCATACTGGTGTAACTCGCCCTCGCCCGTATTTGTCCAAAGCCCGTGCAGCGTTAGCATATCGCCTTCGACCGCTTTTTGTATAAAGGGAAAACTCATCAGGTTTTCAAGGCTGGTCAGCACAGCCTGTTTTTCTAAAGCAGGCAGAATTTCGCCCACAGGCAGATGTGCCACGCGCTGAAAGCCAGGCCGAAGAATATCCATCCAGCGGCCGACAAAGCTGGACTTTTGTTCCAGTTCAGGGGCATGGCCGATGCACATATCATGGCAGCCTTTGACGCCGCCGCAGTTGGAATGGCCCAGCACCACGATATGGGCCACTTTTAGCCCTGTCACCGCATATTCCACCGCCGCCGAGGTGCCGTGATATTCGCCGTCGGGATTATACGGCGGAACAAGGTTTGCGACGTTGCGATGGATGAAAAACTCGCCCTCATCTGCGCCGAAAATAGACGTGACATGCACGCGGCTATCGCAGCAGGAAATCACCATCGCGCGCGGGTGCTGGCCGCCTTCGGCCAAGCGGCGATACCATGCTTTGTTGTCGGCATAGGCGGTGGCGCGCCACCCTTGAAAGCGTTGCACCAGATAGCTTGGCAAGGTCTTGAAGGGGTGCATGGTGTCGTCCTTGTTCAGCTTGGCTGTCTGCCCCTCTGCAATTGCAGAAAATGGGGCACATTTCCATATGCGTTATCAACCTTTTGTTCATTGGTTGCCCGCAAGATGAGAGGCGGGTGTTGAACTATGGGGTAATAAATGAGCAGGGCAGTTGTTTTGGCGCTAAAGCCAAAAGAAAACCCAAGACTTGATCTTGAACAGATTTCTTCGATTTATCGCAATCTATCATCGCAGGCAGCCGACCAAGTGGTGAGCCGCGCTTTGGGCGAACTGGCGCTGCAAATGGCCAAACTGGCCGAACGAATCGCGCAGCATCAAATGGGTGATTTGCTGCGCCGTCTCAAGCGGTTGGATCGCATGGCCCAGAATTTGGGGCTGAAAACCTTGTCCGTGGTGGCGCAAGATTTGGCCATCTGCCTAGAGCGGGAGGATACCACCGCCTTTGCCGCGGTTTGGGCACGGTTGCTGCGCGTGGCCGATTGCACATTGGCCCTTGATCAGGACTTGCAAGACCAGACAGGGATTTGACGCGCCTTGCAGCGCGGCGCGGATGGGATAGTGTGGCGTAAATTCCAGCCGATAGGATAGCCAATGCGCGCCGCCTTTGCCCCCCAAAATGCCCCTTCGCGCCCGATAACTGTTGTCAGCAGTGACGGGCTGGAGGGGTTTTTACAAAGCCTGCCTGTTGCCGCGCGCACTTGGTTGCAAGCCACTGGATTTACGGCATCTTTGGGCGATGTGCGGCTGTTGCCCGATCCCACCACGGGCGAGGTGATGGGCGCGGTGCTGGGCTTTGGCACACAGAATGCGCGGGCGCGCAGCAGATTTGGGCTTGCCAAATGTTTGCCCGCTTTGCCCAAAGGCGCATGGCATTTGGCTGGCGATTTGACGGGTGCTCAGGCCGAAGAGGCCGCTTTGGGGTTTTTGCTGGCCTCACACCGCTTTGACCGCTACTGCCCCAGCGCCAATCCCGCAGAACTGGCGCAGATCAAAGCGCCTAATGCGGCCCGCGCGCAGGTTTTGCTGGCCATGGCGCAGGGCGAATTTCTGACCCGTGATCTGATCAACACACCCGCGTCCGATATGGGCCCCGCCGATTTGCAGGCGGCATTTATGGCGCTGGCGGACGCGTTTGGCGCAACGGCCAGCGCGATTGTTGGCGATGATTTGCTGGCGCAGAATTTTCCCATGATCCATGCTGTGGGTCGCGCGGCAGGCACGGGTCGCGCGCCGCGTCTTTTGGAACTGAACTGGGGCAGCACTGGCCCGCATTTGACGCTGGTCGGCAAAGGCGTGTGTTTTGATACGGGCGGGCTGAATATCAAACCTGCCCACGGTATGCTGCTGATGAAAAAGGATATGGGCGGGGCGGCCACAGTGATGGGGCTGGCGCAAATGATCATGGCGCTGCGCCTGCCCATTCGGTTGCGTGTGCTGGTGCCGGCTGTCGAAAACGCGATTTCGGGCGATGCGATGCGTCCGCGCGATATTTTGCACTCGCGCAAGGGACTGACAGTCGAGGTGAATGATACCGATGCCGAGGGTCGCCTAATTCTGGCCGATGCGCTGGCACTGGCAAATGAGACGCCGACAGATGCGATTATTTCGATGGCAACTTTAACTGGTTCGGCGCGGGTGGCGGTTGGGCCAGACCTTGCCCCCTATTTCTGCGACGATGCAGGCATGGCGGCGGCGCTGGAATCTGGCGCGGCGCAGGGGTTTGACCCTGTTTGGCGGCTGCCCTTTCATTCGCCATACGAGGCATGGATCGAGCCCAGCATTGCCGATTTGGACAATGCCCCACCGGATGGGTTTGCAGGCGCGATTACTGCGGCGCTGTTCTTGCGCCGCTTTGCCGCGCACCCGCGCTACATGCATTTTGACATTTATGGCCATAGCCCCACCGACCTGCCTGCCCGCCCCAAAGGCGGGGTTGGCATGGGCGCGCGGGCCATCTTTACTGCGCTGCCGCAGATGCTGGGCCTGTGACCGACCGCCGCCTACACCCCGCCACGCCCCGCGCGGCCCACAGCAGTTTGCGCGGGCACGTTGATGTGCCGCTGACAGATGGTGAGGCGTGCGAAATTGCCGTGCCCCTGTGCGATCTAATGGCCGCCCCGCAGGGCGCGCTTGACCGCCAATTGGTTTATGGCGAAGGGTTTTGCGTGATTGACCGCATGAGCGATCACGCCTTTGGCTTTGCCCGCAAAGATGGCTATTGCGGCTGGGTGTTGGGACAGGATCTGCGCCCCGCTATGGTGGCAACCCACTGGATTTGCGGCCTTTCCTCGCATCTATACCCAGAGCCGCGCGTACAAGCGCCCGCGCTGCACCCCCTGCCATTTGGCGCAAATGTACAGGTTTTGGGCACGCAAGGGAATTTTGCGCAAACGCCGCAGGGCTATATCCCCCTGCCCCACCTGCGCGGCGTGCAAGATAGCCTACCCGACCCCGTTTCAACTGCCGAAATGTTTCTGGGCGTGCCTTATTTATGGGGGGGCAATTCCGCCGCTGGGATAGATTGTTCGGGGCTGGTTCAGGCGGCATTGCTGGCAACTGGCGTAATGGCCCCAGCAGACAGCGATCTGCAGCAGTCACTGGGCAGGGACGCCGCAGGCAGTCCGTGGCAACGCGGCGATCTGATCTTTTGGCGCGGGCACGTGGCGCTGGTGGTGGATGGCGCGCGGCTGATCCATGCCAATGGGCATACAATGTCTGTCGCCTATGAGGGGATTGACGCCTGCATCGCCCGCATTGCGGCGGCGGGGGGCGGGCCTGTGACGCACCATCGCCGCATCAATCAATAGGGCGGATTAGCTTTGCCTCTAGGATCCGCAGCACTTGCGCCAAATCATGCCCGCGCCGCAGGATTTGCCCGTCCATTCCCACAACGCTATACATCCCCTGCTTTGCGCGCAGTTTGGGCCGCTTTTCAATGCGGTACAGCGGGTTTTCTGCAGTTCGGCGAAAGACGCTGAAAATTGCAGCCTCGGTCAGATTGGAAATGCCGTAGTCGCGCCATTCGCCCGCCGCGACCATCTGGCCATAAAGGCGCAAAATGGCATTCAATTCGGCGCGGTCAAACGTCACCTGTTCGGGGGCGGTTTGCGGTGCAAAGGGGATGGGCGGCTGCATATTCATCCCGCCAGCCTAGCCAATTGGTGCATGATTTCAAGAAAAGCTTTGCGCAATCCGCAATTCACCCGTGTTCAACCCGCGCCAATTGATTTGCGGGAAAGGCAGACGTTTTTGCGCGGCGGGATGGGCGGGGTTCAGCACCCCTAGTTTGGCCAGCAGGGCCACCAAAACCGCCTCAGAGGCGCGGGAATTGCCATCTTCGATTTTGATCGCAATGCCGATCTGTTTTTCTGGAATAATAGCCACATAAACCGCCTCGGCCCCTGTTTTCAGGGCCACGCGTCCCTCCATCGCAGCCATCAGTTCGGTGCAAGCGCGCCCCTGCCCTGCGACAAGCATCGAGTGCGATGCCATCGCGCGGGTCAGCCGCGCCATAGCGCGCGCGCGGGTATCGCCGCCTTCGCTTGCCCCCGCAAAGCGGGCCATACCCCGTGCCAAAGCAGTGATCGTGCAGGCAAAATTGGGGGCAGAGCAGCCGTCAATCCCCCAGCCCGCGCTGACCTCGCCCGTGACATCTTCGAACGCCTCGCGCACGGCGATTTGCAGCGGGTGGTCTATTTCGTTGTATTCTGGCCCTGCGCGCAGATGCTGAACCGTGGTCAAAAAACCCGAATGCTTGCCGGAACAGTTGTTGTGAAACTGGCAGGGCGAGGTGTCGGTTTTGGCCAAATGAGTGCGCTCGGTGCGGTCATAGGGATCGTGCGCGCCGCAGCGCAGGTCAGCCTCGCCCAGGCCAAGCGAATGCACCCAATCTTTGGCCATATTCACGTGCAGCGCAGCGCCTTCGTGACTGGCACAGGCAAAGGCTAAATGCGCGGGGGTTAGCCCCACTGCATCGGCAGCGCCCGTTTCAATCAGCGGCAGCGCCTGATACATTTTGGATGACGAGCGCGGGAAAATCACGCGCGCGCCATCGCCCCAACTGCCCAGAACATCGCCCGAAGCATGGGCAATGACCACGTGACCGCGATGGGTGCTTTCCAAAAGCCCACCGCGCCAAAGTTCTACCATCTCGCAAGATTGCATGATTTTCCCCCAAATTGCGCGAAAAACTGCCCATCGCTGCCCAGTAGGGCTTTTCCGCAAGGGCATTTGTCGCTAAACACATCCGCAAAGTGAAATGCGCCGTAAAAATAGGCAATGCCAAAAATGGCATTTCGGCGCGGGGTTTAACGAAAGGCAGGCAGGCGATGACGGGTAAGTTCCTAATCTTGGCGGCGACACTTTCTTTTGCAGTGGCAACATCACAGGCGGCGGCGCAAGAATCGGCCAATAACGTGGCCAACACCACCGATTGGAGCGTGTTTGTCGATGGCACACCCAAGGAATGCTGGGGCGTCTCCAAGCCAAGGGAAACTGTCAACAGCAAAGATGGCGCGCCTGTGTCGGTGCGGCGGGGTGAGATTTTGCTATTTGTGACCTATCGCGAGGGTGGCGCGCAGGGCGAGGTTTCGTTTTCGGGCGGCTACCCCTTTGCAGGTGATGTGCCTGTAAAGCTGGAAGTGGAAGGCAAGGCCTTTGATCTGTTTTCTGAAGGCGAATGGGCTTGGGCGGGATCGCCCGAAGATGATGTGGCTATTCTGACGGCCCTGAAGGCGGGTGCGAGCGCCAAGGTCACGGGTCGTTCGGGCAAGGGTACGCAAACCGAAGACACATTCAGCCTGCTTGGCTTTTCCGCTGCGGTGGACGAAGCGGCCAAGCGCTGTGCCAGCTAAGACATGAGCGCACCGATAACCCAAGATGTGCTGACCATTCCGCGCAAGGCAACGGATGGCTTGCCGAACCTTGTGGGCATGACGCGTGATCAAATGCGCGCAGCCCTGATTGCCGCTGGCACGCCCGAAAAACAGGCGAAAATGCGCGTGGGGCAGGTGTGGCAATGGGTTTACCATTGGGGCGTGCGCGATTTTGAGGCGATGACCAATCTGGCGAAAGATTATCGCGCGCTGCTGGCTGCGAACTTTACGCTGCAAGTGCCGCAAGTGGTCACACGCCAAATTTCCACCGATTGCACGCGCAAATATTTGGTGCGGATCGATGGCGGCCACGAGGTTGAGGTTGTCTACATCCCAGAAGAAGATCGTGGAACCTTGTGCATTTCATCCCAAGTCGGCTGCACACTGACCTGTTCATTCTGCCATACGGGCACGCAAAAGCTGGTGCGCAATCTGACGGCGGCGGAAATTGTGGGCCAAGTCATGCTGGCGCGCGATGATTTGGGCGAATGGCCAATACCTGGCGCGCCTCGCGTGGAAACACGGCTGATCAGCAATATCGTGCTGATGGGCATGGGCGAGCCGCTGTATAATTTTGACAATGTCCGCGACGCGATGAATGTCGCGATGGATAACGAGGGCATCGCGCTGGGCCGCCGCCGCATCACGCTGTCGACCAGCGGCGTTGTGCCTGAAATTGCCCGCACAGCCACAGAAATTGGGTGTTTGCTGGCGGTATCGTTCCACGCCACAACCGACGAGGTGCGCGATCAGTTGGTGCCCATTAACAAAAAATGGAACATCGAAACCCTGCTGAACGAACTGCGCGCCTATCCGGGCCTGTCGAACAGCGAACGGATCACCTTTGAATATGTTATGCTGCAAGGCGTGAATGACAGCAAAGAAGACGCCTATCGTTTGGTCGAACTGCTGCGCGGTATTCCTGCCAAAGTGAACCTGATCCCGTTCAACGAATGGCCAGGCGCGCCATATAAACGATCCAGCGGCAACCGCATCCATGCTTTTGCCGACATCATCTATAACGCAGGCTACGCCAGCCCCATCCGCACCCCGCGCGGCGAGGATATTATGGCCGCTTGTGGACAGCTGAAATCAGCCACCGAAAAGCAGCGCAAATCGGCGCAGGTGAATTAAGGCTTTCGCTGACCTATGTTATTGCCTAAAACAAAACGCAGTGGGGTTAGCCCTGTGTTAAGGTTTCATGGCGCATGTTTGCGCGGTGATGGCCAAATGGCCGTGAAGGGCGCGACATGAGCGAAGTTAAGCAGGCAACAACCCGTTCGGCCAAAGAATGGGTGATGGAGCTGGCAAAATACCGCAACCCCGACCTGCGCCGATCGGTTTTTGAACTGGCAATCACACTGCTGCCCTTTGCCCTGCTGTGGGCGCTCGCTTGGGCGGCGCTTTCGGTAAGTTACCTGCTTGCTTTCGCCATCGCGGCGGTGAACGGGTTGTTTTTGGTGCGGATCTTTATCATTCAGCACGATTGCGGCCATGCCAGCTATTTCAACAATCGGGTGCTGCAAGATTGGGTGGGGCGCTGTTTGGGCGTGCTGACGCTGACCCCTTATGATGTCTGGCGGCGGACACACGCCATGCATCATTCGCACCACGGCAACCTTGATCAGCGCGGCATTGGCGATGTCATGACCCTGACCGTGTCCGAATACCGCGCGCGCGGATGGTTGGGGCGGGTGCTGTATCGGCTGTATCGGCATCCTGTTGTGCTGTTTGTTCTTGGGCCAAGCTATATGTTCATTTTGCACAATCGCCTGCCTGTGGGCCTGATGAACCAAGGTTGGCGGTTTTGGCTGTCTGCCATGGGCACAAACGCGGTGATTGGAATTATTGTGGGGCTGATTGTTTGGCTGGGCGGGTTTATGCCACTGCTGCTGATCTATCTGCCCACATCGATTATCGCGGCCACCGTCGGCGTTTGGCTGTTTTACGTGCAGCATCAGTTTGAAGAAACCCATTGGTCAAAGACCGATGACTGGCAAGTGCATCATGCCGCCCTAGAAGGGTCTTCGCATTATGTGCTGCCGCAGCCTTTGCGTTGGCTTTCGGGCAATATTGGCATTCATCATGTGCACCATCTGTATTCGCGCATTCCGTTTTACCGCCTGCCCGATGTGATCCGCGATCACAAAGAACTGGCCGAAGCGCAGCGCATGACCGTTCGCGAAAGCTTGGCCTCGGTGCGGCTGCATCTTTGGGATGAGGCGTCGCAGCGGCTGGTATCCTTCCGCGAATTGCGCCGCATCCCGCAACTGCAATAAGGTCTGTTGGTTGACAGTAGGGCCTATGCGCCCTATCGCCAAGCCAGCAAAATGGAGCGGCCTGCCATGCCCGATTTTCCACTTGATATGACACGGGTGCTGGATCACGCCCGCATTGCCGAATTGCCAAACCCCTATTTCGGTAAGGTGCGCGATTGCTATGATTTGCCCGCCAAAAACGACCAGCCAGCACGGCGCATTTTGATCTCGTCTGATCGGATTTCGGCCTTCGATCGCATTTTGGCGGCCATCCCCTTTAAGGGCCAAGTTCTGACGCAGATGGCGCGGTATTGGTTCGATCATACCGCGGATATCTGCCCAAATCATGTTCTATCCTATCCAGACCCTAATGTCGTAATTGGCCGACATCTGTCTATCTTGCCCGTAGAAATTGTGGTGCGCGGATATTTGGCGGGTACAACGTCCACCTCGGTTCTGACCCAGTACAAGGCAGGCGCGCGCCAGATGTATGGCCATGCCCTGCCCGATGGCCTGCGCGACAATCAGGCGCTGCCCCATGCGATTATTACCCCCACATCCAAGGAATTTGACGGTGGGCATGATGAACCGCTGACCCCTGACCAGATTATCGCCAAAGGCCTGCTGACCTCCCCACAGTGGCAGCAGGTGACAACCTATGCCTTGGCGCTGTTCGCGCGTGGGCAGGACATGGCGGCAAAACGGGGGTTGATTTTGGTGGATACAAAGTATGAATTTGGCACGGATGAGACGGGCCGCATTTTGCTGGCCGATGAAATTCACACCCCCGATTCCAGCCGCTATTGGATTGCGGATGGGTATGAAGCTGCATTCCATACAGGCACACGGCCGCCCAGTTTTGATAAGGATGTGATCCGCGCTTGGGTGGGCGCGCGCTGCGATCCTTACAAAGGCCCAATCCCAGAAATCCCCGCCGAAATGATCGCGCAAACCGCGCAGACCTATATCGCCGCCTATCAGGCAATTACAGGCGCGGCCTTTGTGCCTGATATGCAGGGGGCAACGCCGCTGGCCCGTATTCGCGGCAATCTGGTAGAATTTTTCGCCGCCTAAGCGGCCAATGTTTGCGCTAACATAGTGGGTCGTGTAATGCTGCCCAAAAGTTTGGAGGCTGTTATGATTTTGTCCTGTGGCGAAGCCCTAATTGATATGCTGCCGCGCACCACCACGCTGGGCGAGCCTGCTTTTTCGCCCTATGCGGGGGGGGCGGTTTTTAACACGGCCATCGCGCTGGGGCGTTTGGGCGCGCCATCGGCGTTTTTCTCGGGTATTTCTACCGATATGCTGGGCGAGATTTTGACCGATACATTGGCGGCATCTAAAGTGACGAC
>CAMAWZ010000020.1 GCA_945861995.1 Pseudorhodobacter antarcticus | reverse complement strand
TGGCCCATATGCTATGTTATCACCGAACCTGTTTTACGGGTGAAACACAGTGTTTCGGTTGTCGTGATCGATGCTATGAGGGTTTTTCAGAGCTGGCTTGTGTTAACGCGTTTTTACCGTGGTCTTTATGCCCAACGGCACAGGCCTTTGGGCATAAAGAAAGAACTGTGATCCTACTCCAAGCCTAATTCCAATTTTACATCCGCAAAGGAGATATACTTGAAGTTGGTTTGCAGGTCTTCGTTTTGGTCGTCCATCATCACAAGCATCCCTTCGGGGTAATCCGGCCCAAGAGGGGTTGAAACAACGTCCAAACCATCGGTTTCCGAAACGCCGTCAATCGTGCCGCTGGATGCGATTTCAGCCAAACCAACGCAAGGCAGCACTTCTTCGCCTTTCAGCGGAATAAACGCTGCACGATGGATGCCTTGTGCCGAAACGACCAGATACCGAGCATCTGCCCCGTCATAAATGGCCAAGCCTTCGATATCGTCCTTGGGAAAACAATCCGAAGGAATCGCTGCGATTTGTGTCACGGCATCGCCATCTTCGGGCAGCATCGGAAAGCGCCAAATGCCAGCGTCTTCCTCGCCCACATAGATATGGCCAGCCGTATCGTCTGCCACAATGCCTTCGGGCTGGGTTGCCACTTTGAACATGCGGGTAAATTCCAGCTTTAGCTGACCATTGTCGTCGATGACTTCGTATTGCACGATGTGACCCGACTTATAGTTCGTCAGCGTCCAGACCCGCCCCGTCGCAGGATCGCGCGCCATGGCGTGGCCGTAGATATTGCGCACCCGTTCGGTTGTGTCGGGCATAGCGGGGAAGGCGTGCGGCGTGGCGCGGTCGATTTTGCCAGCTGCTTCAATAACATAAAAAACGATGTCTTCGTTATCGCGTTCGGTCGCCGAGGCAAGCCAAACGGTGCGGCCCGCCAGCGTAAACTCGCGCAGATCAACGTTATTGACCGCGCCATCGTTGAAATAGGCCACTTCCGCGCCCTTTAGATCGTACACATGCATACCATTATACTTGTCTGTTCCCAAAACCAAACTGGCGGCAGGATCGATGGGGCTGACCCAAATGGCAGGGTCGTCTGCATCGCCAATGATAGAATTGGTTTCTGCTTTTGCCGTAACCTGAACCTCTTTCACCTGCGCATTGAGCGCAGGTGAAAAAGCAAGTACGGCCCCCAAAACAAGGCCAGAGGCCAACAGGTACTTAGTCTTCAACTTCAAACTCCGTCACAGGCAGGGTGAAGGAGATGACATAAGCGTTGTCACCCTTTGCGGCCGAGATAAACGCGCCAACCATGCCATCGCCATTTGGCGCGGCAGCTTGATAGCCACTATCCATGTGCAAGATTGCGGTGCCTTCGAATTCTGGGGTTTCACCATCAACGGTTACGCCGCCAGCTTCCCACTTGTATTCAAATTCGGTGTAGACTTTATCGCCTTCAGGATATTCTTCGGCGGACTGCAAAGACAGGGTCGCAGGCAGTGCGGCCAACTTGTTAAAGTCGGCATTCGTCAACTTGCCTTCGATGGCCTTATCAATGCCTTCATGGACGAATTCGACCGAAAAATCGATTTCGCGGTAGGGGTTGTAGTCAGAATCGCTCAGCAGATATTCGCGCTTTAGCGCAACAGTTGCAGAAGTGATGTCCATCACCTGCACGTCAAACTTTTTGCCGTCAACGGTGCCCATGATCACCAAATGTGGCTGCTCGCCCATCCATTCGGTTGGGGCTGCGGTCAGGGTGTTGCCGGGCGTGATGGTTTCCATCATCGGGTCGGCGAAGGCGAAAGTGGGGGCCATAACGGCTACAAGCAGGGGGGCAGTAAAGCGCATGAAAATATCCTCTCGGGTTTCGTTGAGTGCCGGTGAAAACAGCGCTAAAAGCAGTATGTAACTGTTTAATGTCAGGTTATCGGCGCGTATTGCGTGAATTAACAATCTGCCCAGAATTTCATGGACTTAAGTGCGGCAAGTCGTGGGTATATTTTTTAGATGTTGATTACATGGCATTAATAGACTGCACATATGTGCAAAATTCGTAAAACTGTTACGATGCATCCGTAGTGATTCGGTGGGTTTTGCGGGGATGTCTATGCGCGTTCGTGGCCGATCACATTCTGCAGGGTGGACGCACGGATGATGCCGCTTCGCACCGCGCTGCATATTGCACGGCAGCCTGTTTTGGGCCTTGGCCTGGTGTTATTCCTTATTTTTATTTGGCTGATCGCCTTGCCTATTGCGATGATTTTGCAAGACGCAATTACGTCCCAAACTGGCGATGATGCGCGCACTGGCGCGGTGGATGGCGGGCTGACGGGCTATTATCTGTTGCGCGCTTTTGCCTCGCGCATGTCGGGCATTATCTTTTTCACACCCTTGTGGAATACTTTGCTTGTCGCTTTGTGTGCTGCGGGGCTGGCCTTGGTCATCGGGTCTATGCTGGCATGGCTGCTGGTGCGCAGTGATATTCCGCTGCGCGGGTGGCTATCTGGTGCGATGATCATTCCGTTCATGCTGCCCGTTTGGACCTTTGCATTGGCCTGGATCACGCTGTTCAAAAACGCCACGTTGGGCGGCCAACCTGGCTGGGCGCAGGCATTGGGTGTTCAGCCGCCCGATTGGCTGGCCTATGGCGCAGTGCCAACCATTATTGTGCTGACGCTGCACTACATTCCCTTTGCAATTTTGATCATTGGCGGGGCGTTGCAACGTTTGGACGGCCAGTTAGAGGAGGCGGCCCAAATGATTGGAGCGCGCCGCGTGATAACTTTTCGGCGCATTGTGCTGCCTGCTCTGCGCCCTGCCGTGTTGTCGGCAGGTCTTTTGATGTTTGCCGATGCGATTGGAGAGTTTTCGGTACCCTATCTGCTTGGTCTGCCCGTCCAATTTGAAACATTGGCAGTTTCATTGTTTCGCGCCATTAGCACCCAGCAAAACGGCATGGCTGCGGTGTTCGCAGGTGCGGTGCTGCTGATTGGCATGATGACCTTGGCCATTGATGCGTGGATGCTGCGCGAGGCGCAGCGTTATACCACAATCGGGGGTAAGGGCGCACTTCATCGCACCATTGCGCTGCGCGCTGCGCGCTGGCCAATTTTTGTGGCTGTCATGGCGCTGTTTATCATCAGCGTCATTGTCCCGTTGGCCACGCTGTTTTTATCTACTTTGATGCATATCCCTGGGCGGTTTAATGTCGAAAACTTTACGCTGAACTACTGGATCGGCACGAACTTACCCACTGTTGCGTTTCAAAACGGCATATTGCTTGCGCCCGAGTTTTGGCGCGCTGCATGGAATTCGGTTCGCATTGCAAGTATGGCCGCGCTTGCTGCGGGGGTATTGGGGTTGTTGGTTGGTTATGTTGTAGCGCGCAGTCCGTGGCGCTGGCTTGCGGGTGGGCTGCGCGGGATTACGTTCTTTCCCTATCTTGTGCCTGGCATCGCCTTTGGCGCTGCAATTTTGGTTCTGTTTGCAGCACCGCGCGGCCCCATTCCCGCCTTGTATGGCACACCATGGATTTTGCTGATTGCATTGATTGCTGATCAAATGCCATTTGCAAGCCGCGTTGGCATTTCTGCCATGGCCCAACTTGGCCCCGATGTGGAAGACGCGGCGCGGGTCATGGGGGCTGGGATGCTGCGCAGGTTACGCAGCATCGTTTTGCCCATTTTGAATGGCGCATTGGCCACGGCAGTTTTGCTTTCATTCATTTCTGGGATCAAAGGGGTTAGCCTGTTTATTCTGCTGGCCGTGCCGTCGACGGATGTTTTGACCACCTTTTCGTTACGTCTGGTGGATTACGGCTATGCCCAAGCGGCCAATGCCGTCGTGCTGATTATCGCCATGATCGCGCTGATCGGCAGTCTTGTTATTCACCGCGCGGCGGGTGCTGGAATTGGTCAAAGGATGACGTTTTAAATGTCTGATATTGAGCTAAAAAACCTAAGAAAGTGGTTTGGGCAGATCGATGCTGTTCAAGATGTTTCGCTGAACATCAAATCGGGCTCTTTCACCTGTATCCTCGGCCCGTCAGGCTGCGGCAAGACGACGTTGCTGCGCATGATAGCGGGGTTAGAGGGGGCAAGTTCAGGGCAAATCTGCATTGGCGGGCGTGTGGTGGATGATCCTATGCAAAACCGATTTGTGCCCGCAGATCAGCGCGGCGTTGGATTGGTGTTTCAGTCTTATGCGCTGTGGCCGCATATGACCGTCGCGCAAAATGTTGCGTTCGGGTTAAGCTTGCAGCGCCAAAGCGCGGCATTGCGCACAAAGCGCACCGCCGAGATGCTTGCCACGCTGCGCATCAGCGATTTGGCTGATCGCTATCCTGCCCAGTTGTCAGGGGGGCAGCAGCAGCGCGTCGCCCTTGCGCGGACAATGGCCTTGGCCCCTAAGGTCTTGTTGCTGGACGAACCGCTGTCAAACCTTGATGCGTCCTTGCGTCTGGCCATGCGGGCAGAGTTGGCACATCTGCACCGCAGTTTTGGCACGACGATTGTTTTTGTCACCCATGATCAATGGGAGGCGATGACGCTTGCGACAGACATCATTGTGCTGGCGGGCGGCACTGTTCAGCAAATGGGCAGCGCGATGGAGGTTTACGATCAACCCGCCAATCGCTTTGTGGCCGATTTTATCGGCAATCCACCCATCAATATTTTTCCCGCAGGCAGCCTAGCCGCTCTTACCCTTATCCCGCCGTGGGTCTCTCGTCCTAACTCCATCACAGCTGGTTTGCGGCCAGAAGCGATGGATGTGATCGCGCAGGATGGTGGTGCGGCTGGGATTGCAGGGGCGCTTGGCGCGCAGGTTTCGGCATTGATCCCTACGGGTGGGTCTTGGATCGTTGAAATGGTGCTAAACTTGGGTGGCGCACCTGTGCTTCACGCCACAACTGCGCGCCCAAGCGTCCAAGTGGACCAACCTGTTGCCATCATCCCCCAAGCCTCGGGTGTGCATTTGTTTGCACCAGACGGCCAAAGATTGACCATTCTTTCCCCAGACCAAAAGGAAAAATCATGAAGCGCCTGTCACTCTTGCTTTGCACCGCACTTGCGGTTCCTACAATGGCCGAAACTTTTGACGAGGCGGCCCTGCTGGCCGCCGCGCAAAACGAGCCGCCCCTGATGGTGATCGATTCCACCGGCAAAGTGCGCGAACAGACCGCAGGGTTTTCCGCCAAATATGGCCTTGTCGCAAATGGCACCAAATCCGAAGCGCCTGGTACAATTCGCCTTGTGATGGGCGAGGCGCAGGCGGGCAATGTGCAGGCAGATGTTTTGGTCATTTCTGATACCCCTGCAGCGGTTGCCCAGCTGATCACACCGGGCCTTGCCATCAGCTATTTGCCCTCTGACATGACCGACGCCATTCCTGCAGGGGTGCGCAACCCTTTGGTGATCTCGAACTCGCCCGTGGTGTGGACATATAACACCGCCTTGCACGCTACCTGCCCCGTCGCCAATATCTGGGCGTTGACAGATCCCGAATGGACGGGGCGCGTGGCGATGCCCGATCCCTTGGGCAAGCCTGCCTATACCGATTGGTTCAACCAGTTCGCCATGCATCACGATGCAGCTTTTGCCCAAGCCTATAGCGACCATTACGGCAAGCCCTTGGAAACCGATCGCGGCAGTGCAGCGGAGGCGTGGGTTGCAGCCCTTGCGGCCAACCAGCCCCTTTTGGTGGAATCAGACACCGATTCAGCCGAAGCTGTGGGTGCGCCAGATGCCACTGAAACATTCGTCGGTATCATGTCCACAGCCAAGTACCGCGATAACGATGATGGCATGAAACTGGGCATTTGCGCGCAAATGCAGCCATTCGTGGGTATGATGACCCCTAAATTCGCCCTAATCACAGCAGGCTCTGACAGCCCCAATGCCGCGCGACTTTTCGTGCATTATTTGCTGACAGAAGAAGGCTGGGCGCCGCAAGCCATTGACGGAAAAATGGCCACCAATGCCACCCACGCCCCGATTGCAGACGAACCCTCGGGCGTGGCGAGTGTCATGGATAAGATGCTGCAATACAACATCGCGACATCGGCCGAAGACTGGAGCACCCGCCAAGATTGGCAAGATATCTGGTCGCTTGCGCGTGCTGGTGAATGAATTAACCTTGATGCTGCCCCCACGGCGGCAGCGCCATTTTGGGATGCCATTGGATATGCGACTTGATCTGATTACACGCGCCACGTTTTTGCGCGCCCTTGCCCCAAAGGCGGGCGATCTTGCCCGTGCCGGATTTGAAAAGCGCGAAAAGGGCACGTTCACGCTGAAAGGTCCGCAAGATTTCTTGACCGAAACGGATACGGAAGTAGAGCGATTCATCCGCGCTGAAATTGCGTCTGCCTTTCCAGATGACGGTATTTTAGGAGAAGAGGGCGGCGGTGATCTGTCGGCGCATCTGTGGATCATCGACCCTGTAGATGGCACCGCCAATTTCGCGCGCGGCGTGCCGCATTTTTGTATTTGCATCAGTTTTTGTGAAAACGGCTCGCCCGTGTTGGGCGCCATTTTTCAGCCTATGACAGGCGAGTTTTGGTTTGCGCAACTGGGGCAAGGCGCGGAAAAGAATGGCGAGTCCATTCGCGTGACAACAACCGCAAGCCCGCAGACCGCCTGTCTCGAGATGGGGTGGTCGCGGCGACATTCGGTGTCTGGTTATCTTGCGGCACAAGAATATATTTTGAAAGCAGGTGCGAATATCCGCCGTGGAGGCTCTGGTGCGCTTGCGCTGGCTTGGGTGGCGGAAGGGCGCTCTGATGGATATTTAGAAGCGGGAATGCAATGCTGGGATTGCTTGGCGGGAATGCTTCTTGTGCGCGAGGCGGGCGGTGCCGTGTTGCCCTTTGGCCCAACTGTTGCGGGCCTTGGCTCTATCGCAGCGCTGAACAGCCCGCAACCCGTGCGGGCCTGCACACCCGCTTTGATGCCTTTGTTGCAAGGTGCGCTTGCTCTTGCCACTGTTGCGGACGCTGATGCATGAACCAACCCGATTCAACGTCACTGCGCGCCATTTTTGATGCCGCCGATGCGGGGCGCGCGCCAATGCATCTGATCGCGCGCGACTTTTCTGGCGTGGATATTTATGTCGGCAATCGGCAAGCGGCCTCTGATCCCGCCCTATTGGCAAGGCATGGTGTTAACGCGGTGCTAAACTGCGCTTTGAATCTGGATATTAATTTGGTGCAATCCCCCGCGACCGACAGCCGTAACCAAGATTTTGGCCGCGCAGGACTGCGCTATTATAAATTGGGCTTGATCGACGGCGCTGGAAACCCTGCCGAAATGCTGCTTGGGGGGTATTTGCAACTGTGCGGATTGATGCGCCAGCAAATGCCAAACAAGCCAACCTATCCTTGGCCCAGCGGTGGGCATGTTTTGGTAAATTGCCGTGGCGGGCGCAGTCGATCCGTGATTTTGGTCAGTCTTTTCTTGCATTTGCAACGACCTGCCGAGTATCCGACGCTGGCCGCGGCAATCAATTATGTGCGTCAGATGCGCCAACTTAAGCCTGCAGAATGGCCAAGTGCCCCGAAACCTGTTTTGATCGACGCGGCACAATGGGCTGTTCGGGCGGTTAATCATCTGCAAGTCCATGCTTATTTGCAAGGCGCTTTTCAAGAATGAAAGGAAGGTTGCCCCCCGCAAACGGCATGCCGGCTTCTGCATCGGATGTCGCGCGTCTTGCCGGTGTGTCGCGCTCGGCTGTCTCGCGAACCTTTACGGATGGGGCTTCGGTTTCTGCGGATACCCGCGCCAAAGTGTTGCGTGCCGCCGAAGAACTGCATTATCACGTCAATTTTCTTGCACGCGGATTATCCAAACAAGAAAGCCGGCCCGTCTGTATTCTGGTATCAAACTTGCACAACCCCTATCACGCACAGTTATTGAACCAGATCACCACTGAACTGCAAAAGGCACAGCGGATCAGCATCATCATCAATGTGGGCGATGATCCCGCAGCAGCCTCTGGCGCATTAGAGCAAACCCTAAACTACCGCGCGTCGGCGACCATCGTTCTGTCAGGCTCGCCGCCTGCGCATATGGTGCGCCGCTGCGTCGAAGTGGGGCAAAGCGTGATTTTGGTGAACCGCGCTGATGACCTGCCCGATGTGCGTCATATCTCGATTGATTATGAAACGGCCATGAGAACGGCCGTTCAGATGTTTGTACGCGCGGGGTGCCGCACGATTGCCCTTGTCTCGCGGGCGGTGCGCACCCCCAGCCTTTTGGCGCGCGAGGAGTTTTTTATTAAGTTTTTGCGCGAGCAGAATATCGAGCCGCAACTCTGGCGCGGTGGGGCCACAAATTATGAGACAGGCCAGCGAGCGATGCGCGAATTGCTTGTGGGCCTGAACCCGCCAGATGGAGTATTTTGCATTAACGACCTGATGGCTTGCGGTTGTATCGACACAGCGCGCCACGAGTTCAAGCGCCGGTTGCCCGAAGACTTATGTATTTTGGGCTTTGACGACATCCCGCAGGCTGCGTGGTCGGGTTATGATTTAACGACTTTCGCTCAACCCTTTGCTGAAATTGCCGCCGCTGTCGTGCAAAGCCTTGCCCTGCCGCCCGATCTAGAAAGTTCAAGACTGGTGCTGAACGCCCGCCCAGTCTGGCGCGGCACGATGCGGAGTTGAGATCTTGTCCGGCAGATCAAGGAGACTTCATGAAATTCAGGCCACTGCCATTGGATAGTGCTGTTCATATTACGACAATGCCTTTGCTGCTAAAAATTGGGCAACGAGCCCAGCAGGTGCGGCAAGCAAGTACTAAGCGTGATACGATCAACCAGAATGGTATCCATGTCATAATGGAAAATGCGCAAACCAGGCCATTCTTACGCAAGTCAATATGACCTTTTATTAACTTCAGAAGCTTGAGTGTAATTTGCACAAAACACCTTGAACCACATCTTTGCCGCACCTCAGTTTTCGGCGCAGATCAGTCAATGATCCTGCTGGGTTACTGAACCGCGCTAGGTTTTTCGGAGGCTGATTAAGGTTAGCTATGCTGCTTTCGCTTCGGTTTCAAAATCAGCGTCATAGTTTGCTTCGGCTTCTGCGGTGGTGATGCTCCTGATGGGTTCAAGCAGGTCGAGCAGGTAAATGCCACAGGTTCAAATGAACCTGCGAGGGGTTGTTGAACCAATCCACCCATTCGAGCGTTGCGTATATGACGCCGTCGAGGCTGCGCCACGGGCCGCGACGGTGGATGACTTCGGCTTTGAAACGGTGATAGATCGTCTCAGCCAGCGCATTGTCATAACTGTCGCCGACGCTGCCCACAGAGGGTTCGATGCCTGCATCGGCGAGACGTTCGCTGTATTTGATCGACAAATACTGGCTGCCTCGGTCGCTGTGACGAACAAGCCCCGTATTCTTTTTCTGGCGGCATTCATAGACCGCCTGTTCAAGGGCATCCAGCACGAAACCCGCATGCGGCGTTGGGCTGACACGCCAACCTATGATCTTGCGGGCGTAGGCATCGATGACAAAAGCCACATAACCAAACCCATTCTAGGTCGCAACATAGGTGAAATCTTACATCCACAGTCTATTGGGTGCGCTGACGCGAAACTGGCGGTTCACCAAAGGCGCTTTTCCTTCGGAAAACGCCGATGTTCAGCGAGTATGAGAACTTCTTGTCGGGAATCGTGGTCTTGGCATGCTCACCCCGGGTAATATCTTGAAGTCCCATGCCTTTCATCAGCCTGCCAACGGTGTGGCGGGCAAGGTCGAAGGCGGGGGTTCTGCACCGCCTGCACGATCTGCACCAGTTCATCCGATGTCAGATCCTCGTGCTGCTCTAGCAGGAAATCCAGCCGCCCGTTCGGATCCAACTGGGGCAGCAGACGCAGGTCGCGAATGGTCTGCGCGATGATCTGTGACACAGGCCCAGCATAGCGCGGATAGCACCGCACCGAGGTGGCCCCCGTGTCCTGCGCCACCTGAATGGCCGCGCGTAACGTGGCCTCGTCGGTGGCCGATGTCTCGATATGCACTTCAAGATCAAGGACTTCTGCCAGTAAACCAAAGGCTGCGCGGCTTTCTGGCGCGTGCAAAAGCGAGCGGTCTTCCCCATCCTCGACGTGGATTTTGACGCCTGCCATCTGGTGAACATCGGCAAAGCGCAGAAAATCAGCGGGCGTGGCATCGCCAAACCGAAAAATTAGATGCCACGCATAGGCGTGCGCGAACAGACGCACATCTTTTACACGGTCAATCAGGCGCGCGGCATCAGTCGGGTTCAAAATGATACTCTAGTGTATGATGGAATCTTCGATTGGCGCGGGGGTAAAGGCAAGGCGAAAACAATGCACAGCGGCAAGCGGTTCATCCATCCAGTGCCGCCAAAAGGCGGCTGATACCACGGGGCGTGTTGGTTTTCTGGCGTAACGCAGAATTGGGGTTGGTGGTTGCTGGTCTTACGAAAGCCGCAGAGGAATCGCCGTCAGCGCAATCGCCGCAGCCTGTCAAAGTGTTCTCCGCGCTACCGCCGGGCCCCTTGCGGCGCTGGGGATCACCGTGTCGCGCAAACGCTGCTGCCTTTTCAATGTGAGCATAGCAATCTGATTGGGTGCTGGCCGTGCGCATTTCCTTTTTCTTGGTTATGAACCCCTTGAAAAGCATTCGGGTCGCTGTATTTTTGGAAAAGAAAAAATGGAGATTGGAAAATGAAACATATTTATCTCGCTGCCGTCATGGCGTTGACGCCTTTTGTTGCGGCTGCAGAAACACTTGCGACTGCAGATCAGATCACAGCAGCGATTGCTGGCAACACAGTGCAGGGTAGCATGGTAGAAACTGGGGCGTATACCGAGTTTTACCAAGCAGATGGTGTGATCAAGGGCGCAGATTACACTGGAAAATGGAGCATGAAAGACGATCAGATGTGCTTTGACTATGGCGATGGAACAGAATGCCTGTCCGTCCGCATTGCTGGTGATGCGGTCACATGGGTCAGCGATGGCGTCGATGACGGCACTGGCACAATCGTCAAAGGCAATCCGAATAACCTCTGATAGTATCGTGCTAATGGCCGCGCGGGTTTGCTTGCGCGGCCATTTCTAATTTGCTGCTGATGTTTTGGCATTCAGCGCCTAAGGATGGCTAGGCATGGCTGATATCGCGACTGAAGCGGTTAAATGGCCGCTGCATCTATGTTTCGGCAAACAGGGCAGGCGTGTCTTTACTAAACACCTTTAGGCGGCCACCAAGGCAGGCGTTTTCGACGGCAACTGCCATGCGAATATTGCGCCGAGTTGTTGTCGACAGCGTGGGCCCTGCAAGGGCTGCCAAAAGAAAATCGCGCCATGCCGTGCGGGGCGGCGCGCACAAATCCTTGTCGCTTCGGTTGTCCGCAGATTTGTCCCAAACTGCACCGATGCGGGGTGACCAGACAACTTCGCCCAAAAGCGCCAGACGGCCCCAGCCAATTTTGTCTTCACCATGTTGGACACCTTCGGGAAAGCCTTGGCTTTCAACCAAGCATTTCTTCCATGTTGCAGCCGTACTGGAAGAGACGATCATCGGCCCCGAACTCATCGCCTCAAAAAAGCAAGATAAAGGCCCCCGACGATCAGATCCGATCCCGAAATCGTGCTGTCGTTCGATATGATTGGCCGAAATCTCTTGCCAAGCATCGGCGTAAAGCGCGGCGTTGGGGAAGTCTGCCATAAGAACCAAAATCTCTGAAACATGGTGCTCTGCCCATGTGTCATCTGCGTCCAAAAACAGAATGACTTCGCCACGGGCGGCGGCCCAACCTGTGTTGCGGGCTGCGGCCGCCCCGCGATTTTCTTGTCGGATCAGACGAAGGGCGGATAAATGCGCTGGGTCCGCTGCGGCCCAATCTTGGACTGCAGCACCTGATCCATCTGTTGATCCGTCATCCACCACGACCAATTCAAAGGCGGCGTTTGCCTGATGACATGACCTGAAAGCGACCGCCAGCGCGGCCGCGATATGCCTTACTTTTTGGTACAGGGGGATGACGACTGATACCAATGGCTGTGCGCCAGTTATCGCAGGATGGATCATAGGGGCACTTTCAACATCTCCGACGCCCTATGTCATCTTTCGACTGCGCACAAATGCAATCACACATCTGGCAGACAAGAAAAGGCCAACCGTCACTGTATCGCAGATAGCCTGTCCCGATCCGATCTAGACCCCGCAGCGTTAAATGAAATCATCGAGATAACGCTTAACGATCTTGCCTGATGTACGCAGGTTTTGGCCCTGCACGACCTTGGTCAGCACGCGGTCAAGGCTTTATGCGGCGAAACATTTAACAAGGCGGTTGGCGCGCGTGATGCAGTCGCCTGCGCCAGTTCTGTGACCGCCGCGTGTTTTCAAACTGACCCTTGGTCACAGGCTGCTATCGTCTCGCTTCGCGGCCAGTCCGGTCTGTCTCTAGTCGCGCCCGCCTAAAGCTGCGTTTAAAGGCGCACAGAGATTAGCCGCGTATCGTGGCCGCTTTCCCGCTTTAACAAGAGGAGCGAAACTTGTAAGCATCGCCAGCTTTGCAATTTTAGGATAAAGTATGGCGCAAAATGCCACCATTTACAAAGTTGAACTTTCGGTCTCTGACATGGATCGTCATTACTATGAGACCCATAAACTGACCGTGGCCAAGCACCCGTCCGAAACGGATGAACGGCTGATGGTACGCATCGTTGCTTTTGCGCTGAACGCGCATGAGAATTTGGAAATGACGAAGGGTATTTCCACGGATGACGAGCCAGACATTTGGCAAAAAAGTTTAGACGGCGCGCTGGATGTTTGGGTGGCGCTGGGCCTTCCCAGTGAAAAAGTTTTGCGGCAATCGTGCAGCAAGGCAGGCAGGGTGATTGTCTATCCCTACGGCGGCAGGACAGCCGATGTTTGGTGGGACAAGATCAAGGGCAGCACCACCCGTTTCGAAAATCTGCAAGTGATAAATTTTTCCGAGCAAGACACCAGCGCACTTGCGAAATTGGCAAGCCGCGCGATGCGGCTGCAGGTCAATATTCAGGACGGCGCTGTAATGGTCAGTTTGGGTGACCACATCGTCAACATCACCCCGCACCAATGGAAAAGCGCCGCGTAGTTGCGTCCAGAACTTATACACTTCAGACCAAGGCGGAAATCGCCGCTTGGCATTCGAACGCCAAGCAGCATGAATGGGCGCACGTACTTGCAGCGCCGCGTTAAATGACCGTTTTTCATCTTAAGCTTTCCAAGAGCTGCCCATGAAAATAGGGCTCAGCGGTTTATTGGTATCTACCTGCCTAGCCGTCTCGGTTTGATCGGCCTTGCGGCCGAGGCAGAGGTCGCCGAGGTATCAGGGGATACCATACCCATCCGCCAACATGGAAATTGGCGAGGTGTTAACCCAGACGAAGCCTGCTGTCAGACTGGCGACAGACTTGTCAAACAAGGTTTGGCGCGGCTCTGCAGGATCACTTTGGCGCGGGGCCTGTGTGATTCATCTTTGACGTGCAGATGCGCCCAGATGACAGCTATTCAATTGAAGATGTCATCAGCGAATGGCCCGAAGATGAAGTGCCGTTTATGGACGTCGCGCGCATCGAAATTCAGAAGCAGTAATTTGACACGGTAACGCAAAACGAAGCTTGCGAAAGCATGTCATACAACCCGTGGCACAGCCTAGAGGCGCACCGCCCCCTTGGCACAGTGAACCGCATGCGCAGGGTTGTTTACGAAATTATCAGCGAGCTGCGCTTTAAATGAACGATGTTTGGCTTGAAGAACGTCAGGTCATTCCATGAAGAAAAAAATTGTCTCCGTTGCGGTTGTTCTAGCCGCCGCTGCAGCTGGATATGCGTATCTTCACAAAGCGCAAGATGTCGCCTTGGTGGATTTACCTGCGCCAACTGCCACGTTCGCGCCATTAGAAGTTCCCGCCGACTGGCAAGCGGAACTAAAGTGGCGCACAGATGCCAAGGCGCAGTATCTGGCCAAAAAGTATGAAGCGGCAAGTTGGTTTGAGAATTTCCCGTTCTCAAAATCAGATGGCATCCCGTATGTGATTTTGCGGCTGCTCCCGAAGGTTGCGCCAGAAATCTGGGGGCAAGATCAGGATTTTGGTAAAAGCTTTGGTTTGTTTGCCCGTAATGACGGCACTGGCATTGCCCTACCAGTCGGAATTGGGATGAGCGGTCTTAATCCAGACCGACCAACGGCGACCGACTTTACCAGCTTTACCTGCGGGGCGTGCCACATTGGGCGGGTGGATTTGGGCAATGGGCAGACCTCGCAAATCTGGGGCGGCGTGAACGCCGAGTTCAATATCACCAAGTTTTTCGTCGATTTCAAAAAGACCTTGGATTTGATGGCGCAAGGCGCCGAGGGCGATGCACGCACGGCGAAAATTCGCGATGCCCTTGTTGCCGAGTTGGAGCAGATCAAAGCTACGAGCCCTACATACCTGTACCGCAATGCATTCTATGGCCCTCAGAAATTCGATGCGGCATACGAGGCCGCGCAAATCGATGCCTTCCTTGCGGATGCGGACAATCTTGTGGGCCGAACCGTCACTTATATTGACAACTTTGTATCTGCCTATGGCCACTATTTAGACAGCACCTATTCGGGCTATCAGGCGCAGATGCTGCAAGGATTGCCAGGCATGGCCGACGCGACAGGCGTCAGTTCTTCGCATGGATCTGAAATTCTTGAGACAATCTTTATCGGGCGCTTGTTTGCCCAAGAATTGCTTCCGACATCGCCAAGTTTGACCGACTATATGCTGGTCTGGGATCAAGACAATCGAACAGCGCAGTGGAATGAGGACGGCACGCTATTGGTGAACGGCGGCGGTCAATACAACGGCAACATTCCGATCCCAATTTACCGCAATCTTGCCGCATCGATGACTATGGGGCTTGCAGATACAGACCTGCGCGTTGCCGCCTTTGCCGCCGATCTTTTGGGAGGCCTGCCGCCCGAACCCTATCCGTTTGACGTTGATACGGCGAGGGCCAAGAATGGCCAGGATTTGTTTGCCCAGAATTGTGCCGATTGTCACCAGCCAAACAACGGCCGCGTGTACAGGGGCATGGGCACCAATCTGTCGCGCAGTCGCGTCATGAACGATCTGCTGATCAAGGGCGGCAGATCAGAATATCTTGAGATTTGCGGCCCCGAAACCGAAGTCACGCTGGACAGCGGGCCCATCAAGCCTTGCGCAGAATTTGATGGCCGACCGATCACCGACGAGGCAATCATGCGTCCGCTGGGTCAGCAGTATGACGGCTATAACGCAACCGCGCTCGCGGGTGTTTGGGCGGGCGCACCCTATCTGCACAATGGCTCGGTTCCCAAAATTTATCACCTTTTGATGCCACAGACGCGCCCTGCGTCTTTCACCAAAAGTGCGTTGAACTACGACACCGACAAGCTTGGCTTTGCTTGGGATGCCAAAGCGGTTGGCGGCTATGTTTTTGACACCGAAGCTTTCCACTCCATCAGCCGCATGGGGCATGACAAAGACATCACCGAAAACGGCAAGACGTACAAACTGGACTGGTCGGACGATGAGCAAGGCGCCCTTGCGATTATCGAATACCTAAAGACCCTTTGAAAAGGCTGATACTATGAGCAGGTTGAAAACACATACTTCTGTCTTGGCTTTGTCTGCAATTGCACTGTTGATGATGTCCGCGCCAAAGGCTGCTGCGGAAGAGATTATAACCCTTGAGCAAGGCTGGGACGAGGCCAGCCGTGTGGTTTTTTATCAAACGCCCCAAGGCTCGCCGATTATTCCCTATGACTA
>CAMAWZ010000019.1 GCA_945861995.1 Pseudorhodobacter antarcticus | reverse complement strand
GCGCGATCATGCATTACCGTGTGACCGAAGAAAGCAACCGCAAAATCGGTTCAAATAGCCTGCTGCTTGTGGACAGCGGCGCGCAGTATAAAGACGGCACCACCGACATCACCCGCACTGTGGCGGTGGGTGATTCAGGGGACTATGCCCGCGATTGTTATACACGCGTCCTAGCGGGCGTGATTGCTATTTCGCGCGCGCGCTGGCCTGCAGGGCTGGCGGGGCGCGATTTAGACCCGCTTGCGCGGGCGGCGCTGTGGATGGCGGGCCAAGATTTTAACCACGGCACGGGGCATGGCGTGGGCGCGTTTTTGTCGGTGCATGAGGGGCCGCAAAGGCTGTCGCGTATTTCTGAAGTGCCGCTAGAAGTGGGGATGATCCTATCGAATGAACCTGGCTATTACCGCGAGGGCGAATTTGGCATCCGTTTGGAAAACCTGATCGTGGTGCAGCCTGCGCCTGACTTGGCAGGCGGTGATGCGGGGCGCGGGCAATTGTGTTTTGAAACGCTGACTTTTGCGCGGTTTGACCGCCGCTTGATTGACGCCGGCGCACTTTCGCGCGGGGATCGCGATTGGGTAAACGCCTATCACGGGCAGGTGTTGGACAAACTGGCAGATCGGCTGTCGCTCCCCGCGCTGGCATGGTGCAAGGCCGCCTGCGCGCCGCTTTAGGCGCGCTGATTTAACAAATCAGCGCCGCTTTGGCTGCACCGCATGATGGGGGCTTTGCGCCCCCGTCCGCGAAGCAAGCTTCGCAGACTCCCCCGCAGGATATTTGGAGAGTTAGGAAGCGGTTACACCGCCGTTTCGCGGATGCGCTGCACCATGGCGCGCAGGCCGTTTGAGCGTTGCGAAGAAAGATGTTCGGTCAGCCCAAGGCGGGCCAGTTGCGCGGGCGCATCTATCGCCGCCACGTCGCCCACAGGCAGGCCCGCATACAGGCAATGCAAAACCGCAATCAGCCCGCGCACAATTTGCGCATCACTTTCGCCTTGAAAATCATAGGTATCGCCTGCGGGCGTGGGACGCAGCCACACTTGGCTGGCGCAGCCCTGCACTTTTAGCGCGGGCACTTTGAACGCCTCGTCTAAGGGCGGCATAGCGCGGCCCAAATCGATAATGTGGCGATAGCGATCTTCCCAATCGTCCAAAAAGGCGAAAGTCTCGACCAGGTCTTCAAAGGCCAAAGAGGCAGAGGGGGGCGTGGGCATAGGCAGGCTCCTTTTGGCATGATCTAGGGGCTTGATGCCCCCCTGTCCAGTGCTGCAAAGGCTTTCCAAGGCGCGGCATTTCGGCTAGCCCTAGTGCAATTAGATAGGAATCAATATGACACGCAGCGCCCGCACATTATCCGCCCTTGTTGCCCTTAGCCTGCTGGCAGGCTGCGCGGGGCTGTCGCAATCGCGTCTAAACCCGCTAAATTGGTTTGGCCCACGCGCGGGCAACGTGACCGCGTTTTCGCTTGAGACGCCTGCAGATCCACGCCCGCTGATCGAGATGATCACCGAGATGAAGATTGAAAAGCTACCATCGGGTGCGTTGGTGCGCGCCACAGGGCGGGCGGCAACCCAAGGCTATTGGCAGGCCGATTTGGTGGTGAATGACGTGGACGAAGACGGCAACTTGGTGCTGGATTTCCGCGCTTTTCCTGCGCAAATCGGCGCGGCAGTGTCCACACCCCGTTCGCGCGAGATTACAGTTGCAGTTTCCTTGCGCGCCGACACCTTTGCATCGGCCAAACGCATTATAGTGCGCGGGGCGCTGAACGAAAAATCGGCGCGGCCTTAGGCGCTACTTTTCTAGAACCACCACGCGCACATCGTGGCCCTTGGCCCCCAGCGCAATTTCGCCCTTGCACAGGCGAATTGCGTCGTGGCCAAACGCATCGCTGCGCCATCCCTTTAGTACGGGTAAATCGCGCTGGCCTGCCGCAATGGCATCCAGTTCGGCGGCCGAGGCAATCAGGCGCGGGGCCACGCCAAGGCTTTCGGATTTCGCTTTAAGCAGCACACGAAGCAGGTCAGCCAGCGCGGGGTTGACCTGCAACTGATCGGGGCGATTGTCCATGCGCGGCATATCTTCGGTGCGCATCTCCATGCCGCGCTTGATTGCGGCCAATATCCCATCAGCGATTTCCGCCTTGCGCCCTTCGCGCATCAGCAGGCGAGATCGCCCCAGTTCTTCCACATTGCTGGGGCGGGTCGAGGCCAGTTCCAGCAATGCATCGTCTTTCATCACGCGGCTACGCGGCACATTATTGCCTTGGGCGTATGATTCGCGAAACTGCGCCAATTCCTTGACCACGGCCAAGAACCGCCCCGATGTAGTGCGGGTTTTCACGCGCAGCCATGCCTCATTGGGATGCACGGTATATGTGGCGGGGTCGGTCAAAATGCCCAGTTCCTCGGCCACCCATTCGGCGCGGTTTGACGTGGCAATCTGCGCCGATAGATGTTCGTAAATCTGGCGCAGGTGCGTGACGTCCGCCAGCGCATATTCGGCCTGCGCGGTGGTCAGGGGCCTGCGCGACCAATCGGTAAAGCGCGAGGTTTTGTCTAAATCGGCCTTGGCGATTTTCTTAACCAGTGTCTCGTATCCGACTTGTTCGCCAAAACCGCAGACCATCGCCGCAACCTGCGTGTCAAACATCGGGGTTGGAAATACATTGCCTTCGACAAAGAATATTTCCAAATCTTGGCGGGCTGCATGAAACACCTTGACCGTACCCGTGTGGCGGAACAGATCATACAAGGGTTCCATCGACATATCCGCGCCCTCAATCGGGTCGATCAGCACGGCCTCGCCGCCATTGGGCCCATCTGCTGGCAAGGCTGCTTGGATCAGGCACAGCTTTGACCAATAGGTGCGCTCGCGCAGAAATTCGGTGTCTAAGGTAACATAGCTTTCCGCTTTGGCACGCTGGCAGAACTCGGCAAGATCGGCGGTCGTCGTGATGGTGCGCATGCTTGACTTTCTGTGGCGCGGGGGTATCCCGCATTTCCGCTTTAGGGGGATTGCACAGAAAAGGAAAGGGGGAAGGCATATTGCTTGATCAAACAGCGCCATAGAGATAGGTTTCTAAAACTTTTGAATAGGGCGCGCTATGCCAGATTTTGACAGTGTCGCGGTGCCGTTTTCGGAGGCCACGCGGGCGGGTCTGGCGGCCACGATGGCAGATTTCATCGCCCCCGAAAGCGGTATCGCCAGCGGCGGGCGGGCAATCTGAAGGCAATAGGCTTTGATGCCGCCTTGCAGAACCAGATGCGAAGATCGTCGAGTTCCACGTGATGGGCCGATTCAGGCTGGGTTCATCTTTCGGGCCAGCGCAGTGTGGCGCAGTTTACTGCGGCGGATTTTTTGTTTTGGGCGCGCGAAACTCCAAATCCCCGCCACTTTGCGCGCGCATCCGCAGCGCGCCCCGCAGCATCGTTAGGTTAAGCACCGCAATCAGCGCCCCTGAAAGCCACCGCAGCGGCGCGGCAGGGCGCGATTGCACTTGGGCGTCAAGGGGCGGAAAATGTGCGGCCAGAAACTGGCGGTAAGGGCTAACAAACCGCTCAGGAAAGCCACCATAGCGGCGCAAAAACGGCTTGCGCCGCCCGATAAAGTGGAAAAAGCACACATCGACAAAGCCCGCCCAAAACATCGTTTTATGGCTGTATTGGAAATTCCATTGCAAAGGCATCTGCGCCCAATTGCCTTGAACCACGGCATTCAGCGCGGTTTGATCATGCCAGACCAAATCTTGCCCGCGCGCCACCAGCAATTCCAAAATCCGCGCGCCAATGCGCAGGTCATTAAAGCGCGCGACATCAATCAAAAGCACGCCCGCATTGAAGTATGGCGCGGCGGGCAGGCCCAAAGCGGCCACATCGCCCGCAGGGCGGTTTGGCTTGTGCCATTGCTTTGTATCGAGCACCGCCGCCACAGGCGCGCCGCCCAAATTCTGGCGCAACAGCGCAGATACATCGCCGCGTTGATAGAAAATGTCGCCGTCCAGATACAGCAATTGGTCGTAATCCTGTGCCCAAAGCTGCGGCATGAACACCCGCAAATAGGTCGCAAATCCAATTCGCGCGCCCACCAAAACGAGGGTTGTCAGCTCTGAAGTATCTATTTGGACAAGACGCAGGCCCAGCGCGTCATGCAGCGGATGTGGGGTAATAGGGGTGTCAGACACGATGCAAATATCGAAATCGCGGCTTGGGTGGGCCGCGGCAATTTGATGGGCCAGAAACAAAGCAAACGGCGCATAGCGATCATCGGCGCACAGATACACTGCGCGGCGATGCTGGGCGGGGCGGTTTTGCGCAGTGATCTGCGGCTGGGGCAAAGGCTCTCGTGACATTGGACGTTCTATATTGCGCAGCATAAACCTAGGACATTCAGCATCAAAGATAAATCACAGATTTATCCCCCGCCGCAAAGGCGCGCAGCACAGCGGGGTAGAGGCGATGCTCGCAGCGCAACACTTTGGCGGCAAGGCTGGCTTCCGTCTCGCCCGCGTCAATCGCCACCTTTGCCTGCCCCAAAATCGGGCCCGCGTCCAAATCTGCCGTCACTTGATGCACCGTGCAGCCCGCCTGCGCATCGCCTGCCGCCAGCGCGCGCGCATGGGTGTGCAGGCCAGGGTATTTGGGCAAAAGGGATGGGTGGATGTTCAGCATTTTGCCTGCGAACTGCACCACAAATGCGGGGGACAGAATGCGCATAAACCCCGCCAGCGCCACAATATCGGGGGATACAGCGTGCAGGGCGCGCGCTAGTGCATCCTCAAACGCCGCGCGGCTGGCATAGGCGCGGTGATCCAGCCCAATTGTCGCAACACCGACCGAACTGGCCAGCGCCAGCCCGCCCGCTGCGGGGTCATTGCTGGCCACCAAAACGGGGCGGGCAGGATGATCGCCCACCATATCGCCCAAAAGCGCCGCCATGTTGCTGCCGCCACCCGAGATAAGGATGGCAACACGCGTCACAGCAAGCGGCCCCTGTAAATCACACCATCGCCTTGCACGATTGTCCCAATGCGGCAAACGCTTTCGCCCATGCCCGCCAACAAAGCGGTGATCTCATCCGCGCGGGCCTTGTCCACAACCAGCATCATACCAATGCCGCAGTTAAAGGTTTTCAGCAGTTCAGGCTCGCTCATCCCCGCCGTCGTAGCCAACCAGCGGAACACAGGCGGCAACTGCCAGCTTGACAGATCAATCTCGCAGGCTAGGCCATCAGGCACCACGCGCGGCGGGTTTTCGGTGATACCACCGCCTGTGATATGGGCCAGCGCATGCACGCCCCCTGCCCGCACCGCCGCCAGCGCCTGCTTTACATACAGCCGCGTGGGGGCCAGCAGCGCCGCGCCTAAAGTGCCATCGCCAAAGGGCGATGGGGATTCCCAATTCAGCCCCGACATCTCGACCACTTTGCGCACGAACGAAAAGCCGTTGGAATGCACGCCATTCGAGGCAAGGCCAAGAATAACATCCCCCGCCTGCACGCCCGCTGGCAAATCGCCGCCCCGCTCCATCGCGCCCACGGCAAAGCCTGCAAGGTCGAAATCGCCGCCATGATACATGCCCGGCATTTCGGCAGTCTCCCCGCCAATCAGCGCGCAGTTTGACGCCTCGCACCCCGCTGCAATGCCGTTAATGATGCGGGTCGCTTGGCCCACATCCAGCTTACCCGTAGCAAAATAATCAAGGAAAAACAACGGCTCTGCTCCTTGGCAGACCAGATCATTGACGCACATCGCCACCAGATCAACGCCGATTGTGTCCACATTGCCCGTATCAATCGCAATGCGCAGCTTGGTGCCCACGCCATCCGTTGCGGCCACAAGGATGGGGTCTTTATACCCCGCGCCTTTCAGATCAAACAGCGCGCCAAACCCACCAAGGCCCGACATCACGCCAGAACGCGCCGTGCGACGGGCGGCAGGTTTAATCGCCTCAACCAAAGCATTGCCCGCATCAATATCAACCCCTGCCTCGGCATAGGTCAAACCATTGCGGCCTGTGACTTTGCTCTCGCTCATGATCTGCCTCGCGCGTGGGGGGAATCGTTGGCGGGTGGGTATCGCAACAAGGGGCAATTGAAAAGGCGCAAGGGGCATCTTGACCAAGCCGCCGCTTGGCCTTACTCAAACCCCATAGCCGCTCCCTCGGGGGCCTGTAGCTCAACGGTTAGAGCAGGGCGCTCATAACGCCTTGGTTGGGGGTTCGAGTCCCTCCGGGCCTACCACTTCAACCTCACACTCATCAAAAACCAAAAAGCGCGAGGGTTTCCCCCCGCGCTTTGTTTCTGGCAAGTCCCAGCCGTTACGCCAAATCATACCGATCTGCGTTCATCACCTTGACCCAAGCGGCCACAAAATCCTGCACCAGCTTTTCGCCTGCATCGTCTGCTGCGTAAACTTCTGCATAGGCGCGCAGGATGGAGTTGCTGCCGAACACCAAATCGGCGCGGGTGGCGGTGAATTTCACCTCCCCTGTCGCCCGATCCACGATGTTATAGCTGTTGCGGCCCGTTGGCTGCCACTTGTAGGCCATATCGGTCAGGGTCACGAAGAAATCGTTGGTCAGCGCCCCCACGCGGGCGGTGAACACGCCATGTTTGCCCCCCCCGTGGTTTGCGCCCATCACCCGCATCCCGCCCAAAAGCACGGTCATTTCGGGCGCAGTCAGGCCCATCAATTGCGCGCGGTCGAGCAGCATTTCTTCGGCCGAAACGGCATAGGCCATCTTTTCCCAATTGCGGAAACCGTCTGCCACGGGCTCCAGATACTGGAAGCTGTCCGCATCTGTTGCCGCCTGCGTCGCATCACCGCGGCCCGCCGCGAAGGGCACGCTCACATGAACGCCCGCCGCCTTCGCCGCCTGTTCCACGCCAACATTGCCCGCCAGCACGATCATATCGGCCAACGACGCGCCCACGTCTGCCGCGATGGGTTCCAGCGCCGCTAGAACGCGGGCAAGACGGTCAGGCTCGTTGCCTGCCCAATCTTTTTGCGGGGCAAGGCGAATACGCGCGCCATTGGCCCCACCGCGATAGTCTGACTGGCGGAAGGTGCGGGCAGAATCCCATGCCGTGGCCACCATATCGGCCACGCTTAGGCCAGCCGCCGCGATTTGCGCCTTTGCCGCCGCCACGTCATAGCTGGCGTTGCCGGCTGGCACGTTGTCTTGCCAGATCAGCAGTTCTTTTGGCGCATCAGGGCCGATATAGCGCGCCTGCGGGCCCATGTCGCGGTGGGTCAGTTTGAACCACGCGCGCCCGAACGCATCGTCGAACGCGGCAGGATCGGCCATGAACTTCTCGCAAATGGCGCGATAGATTGGGTCGACCTTCATCGCCATATCGGCGTCCGTCATCATCGGCATGACCTTGATCGATGGGTCTTCTACATCGGCAGGCATATCTTCTGGTTTGATGCCAATCGGCTGCCATTGCTGCGCGCCAGCGGGCGAGCGTGTCAGCTCCCACTCATACCCGAACAGCATTTTGAAATAGCCCATGTCCCATGTTGTGGGATGGGTTGTCCAAGCGCCTTCAATGCCCGAGGTGACCGTATCGCGGCCCACATCGCGGGTGGTGTGGTTCATCCAGCCAAGGCCGCCCTCGGCGATATCTGCGCCTTCGGGGGCAGGGCCAAGTTTGGCTGCATCGCCATTGCCATGCGCCTTGCCGACAGTGTGGCCGCCAGCCGCCAACGCGACGGTTTCCTCATCGTTCATCGCCATACGGGCAAAGGTTTCGCGGATGTGCAGCGCGGTGCGGGCGGGGTCAGGATTGCCGTTCACGCCTTCGGGGTTGACGTAAATCAGCCCCATATGCACGGCGGCCAGCGGGTTTTCCAGCGTGCTGGCATCGTTCAAATCGCCATAGCGGTTTTCCGATGGGGCCAGCCATTCGGTTTCCGATCCCCAATAGACATCCTTTTCGGGTGCCCAAATATCATCGCGGCCCAGCGCAAAGCCAAAGGTCTTTAGCCCCATGCTTTCATACGCAACCGTGCCTGCCAAAATAATCAAATCGGCCCACGAAATTTTGTTGCCATACTTGCGCTTAATCGGCCACAGCAGGCGGCGGGCCTTGTCCAGATTGGTATTATCGGGCCAGCTGTTCAGGGGGGCAAAGCGCATGTTGCCATGCCCTGCCCCGCCGCGCCCGTCTTGCACGCGGTACGATCCCGCCGAATGCCATGCCATACGGATCATCAGGCCGCCGTAATGGCCCCAATCTGCAGGCCACCATTGCTGGCTGTCGGTCATAAACGCATGAACATCGGCCTTTAGCGCTGCATAATCCAGCCCCTGCACCGCAGCGCGGTAATCAAACCCAGCGAGTGGGTTAGACTTGGCATCATGCTGGTGCAAAATGTCCAAATTCAGCGTTTTGGGCCACCACGCCTGCACGGCGTTTTGCGTTTGGGTGTTGCCACCATGGGCCACGGGGCACGTGCCTGCGGGAATGTCGCGTCCGTCCATCTGTCGCTCTCCTGTTGATTGGCTATCTGGCAGAACCTGAACTTCCGCCTGATTTAGCGCCGTGCTATCACCTTTCCACGAATAAGATAAGTTGAATTAACTGATATTCTTGATAAGATAATCTTATGAAAAACATCACCCTACGCCAGTTGCATTATTTCGATACTCTTGCCAGCGCCCTGCATTTTGGCCGCGCGGCAGATATCTGCGCCATCTCGCAGCCCGCGCTGTCGATGCAGATTAAGGAACTTGAGGCGCAGGCAGGCGCCGCCCTGTTTGAACGCAGCCCCAAGGGCCTTGCCTTAACCCCCTTTGGGGCCGAATTCGCCACCCGCGCCCGCGCGATCCTGCGCGAGGTTGCGGCACTGGGCGATTTTGTGCGCGCCCAAACGGGCGATGGGCTGGCAGGGCGGGTATCGCTGGGCGTGATCCCCACTGTTGCCCCCTATTTTCTGCCGCAAATGATGGCCGCGCTGCAAGCCTCGTTTCCCGCGCTGGATTTGCGCCTGCGCGAGGCGATGACCCATACTTTGCTGTCAGAACTTGGCGAAGGGCGGCTGGACTGCGCCATCCTTGCCCTACCGCTTGCTGCGCCGCAACTGGCGCAAATGCCCTTGTTTGCAGAAGATTTCGTGCTGGTACGACCCGCCGCAGATGCCGCCCGCCCCGTGCCCGACGCGCAAGGCCTGCGCGAGATGTGGCTTTTGCTGCTGGAAGAGGGGCACTGCTTTCGCGATCAGGCGCTGGCCTTTTGCGCGCCCGCGCCCAGCGCCCGCCCCAATACCCGCCCCAATACCCGCCCCAACAATTACCCGCGCGAAGTGATGGATGGATCGGCCCTGACCACACTTGTGCAAATGGTCGCGGCGGGCATGGGGGTCACGCTGATCCCTGATATGGCGGTGGCCGTCGAAACCCGCGCGGCGCAGGTCTGCATCCAGCGCTTTCCCGCCCCCGCGCCGCAGCGCCAAATTGGCATGGTCTGGCGTAAAACATCCCCCATTGCGGGCCATTTGGCCGATTTGGCGCAGGTCTTGCGCAGCCATACGGGGGCGCAGTCGGGGGCGCAGTTGGGGCAATTATCAACAGATTTGCGCGCATAGCCCATTGCGCGCATCAAAATGCCCCGCCATCATGGCGAAAATCCAGAAGGATACTGTCATGACTGCTGCTTTTCGCTTTCGCCCCCTATGCGCGGCGGCACTGGTGTGCCTGTGCTTCGCCTCGCCCGCCCTTGCCGCCACGTGCAGCGACACGTCTGATGGATATGACACCTGGAAGGCCGATTTTGCCGCCGAGGCCGCCGCCGAAGGCGTGGGCGCGGCAGGGCTGAATGCCTTGGCCGCCACCAGCTATTCCAAAACCACGATCAGCGCCGACCGCAACCAGAAAAGTTTCAAATACCCGCTGGACAAGTTTCTGGCCGTGCGCGGGGCCAATGATATTGCCAGCATCGGCCAAGCCCGCCGCGCCAAGAATAAGGAATTTTACGACAGCCTAGAGCAGGCCTTTGGCGTGCCAGCGGGCATTTTGATTGCCATTCACGGCATGGAAACGGGCTTTGGCAACTTTATGGGCGATACCAATATCGTTTCGGCCATTGCCACGCTGACCTTTGATTGCCGCCGCAGCGATTTTTTCCGCCCCCATCTGGTGGGCGCGCTTAGGCTGATCGATCAGGGCACCATTGATGCGGGCAGTATTGGCGCGAAACATGGCGAACTTGGCCATACGCAATTCTTGCCCGGTAATGCCTTTGAATATGGCCTTGACGGCAATGGCGATGGGCGCATTGATTTGAATAATGCGGTGGATGCGCTGGCAACCACGGCCAATTTTCTGCGCGCCAAGGGGTGGCAGGCGGGTGCGGGCTATGGCGAAGGGCAGCCTAATTTTTCTGTCCTGAACGAATGGAACGCGGCCACAGTCTATCAGCAGGCCATCGCGCTGATCGCCGCCAAGATCGACGGCTAGCGGGTGGATATCCGCTGGCTGCAAGATTTCCTAGCGCTGGCGGAATTGCGTAACTTTACCCGCGCGTCAGAACTGCGCGCCATCTCGCAGGCCGCCTTTTCGCGCCGCATTCAAAGCCTTGAGCATTGGCTTGGCTGCGCGCTGGTTGTCAAAGGCACCCAGCCCGTGCGGCTGACCGATGCGGGCAAACAGTTTCAAACCGAAGCCGCCGCTGCCGTTGAACGCCTGCTCGCCAGCCGCGCCACAATCCGCGCCGCGCAGTTTGATGTGATGAGCCAAATTAAACTGGCCATGCCCAATGTGCTGGCGCGGTCAGATTTTCGCGGGCTGCTTGGCGCGATTGGGGATCGCAAAACATCCTTTTCCGTGATCGTTGGCACCACATCCGAAGTCACCGCGCGCTATCTGGCAGGGGATGCCGATATTCTGATTGCACATCACTGCCCCGCCCTAGCACCCAGCGGCGAGGGTGACGCCCCGCAAGAGTTGGCCGCCCATACCCGCCTTGTGCTGCGCCGCGAAAGCTTTGCCCCTTACGGCGCGATTGGGGCGCAGTTTAACTTTCCCGGGCTTGGGAAAGACAGCTTTCCCCTCATCGCCTACGCCCAGCGCGCCTATTTCGCCCAAGTGTTCGAGGCGATTTTGGAACGCAACGAAGGGGCGGCAGCGTATCGCATCGCCGTGCAATGCGAAATGACCGATGTTCTGAAAGAGGTCATCGCCGCAGGGCGCGGCATTGGCTGGCTGCCAGCCAGCGCCGTGGATGCCGCCACGGCCGCGCTGATTGCCCCCATTGGCGGGCCCGAATGGCAGATGGAGTTGCAGGTCTGCGCCTATCGTCCGCCCCGCGCGCCCAGCCCCGAAGTTGCGCGGTTTTGGGCGGCGCTAGAGGCGCGCGCGCAGGCGGGACAAATCGGCTAACGCTGCCCAGCGATGTCACTACAATGTAGGGACGGATACAATACGCATACCATACGGGGGCCATACGGGGGCCATACGGTTGCCAGCCCCCATTTTGCGCGCCGCATAGGCTATGCAATCCTTGCATTGGACGCGGGGCGCAGGTGCGTGTCATCTGTGGCCAGCGCAGCAGAAGGGCCAACAGATGACCGCGAAAACCCGTTTTGAAACCGACAGCTTGGGCACGATGGAATTGCCCGCAGATCTGCTTTGGGGCATCCACACCCAGCGCGCGATTGAAAATTTTCCTATATCTGGCATAAAGTTATCGCTTTTCCCCGAAGTGATCCGCGCTTTGGGGGCGGTGAAATTGGCGGCCGCGCGGGCCAATTGCACCTTGGGCGTTTTGCCCACTGACAAGGCGCGCGTCATCGAATCTGTCTGCGCCAATGTGATGGCAGGGGCGCATGATGATGCCTTTGCGGTCGATATGATCCAAGGCGGGGCAGGCACGTCAACCAATATGAACGCCAACGAAGTTATCGCCAACCTTTCCCTACGCCGCATGGGCCGCAGCCTTGGCGATTATCAATATTTGCACCCCAATGACGATGTGAACAAATCGCAATCGACCAATGACGTTTACCCCACGGCGATGCGACTGGCCATTGTTGGCCAATGCGCCAACTTTTGCGCGGCCCAAAACCGCCTGATCACAGCCTTGCGCGCCAAGGCCGTGGATTTTGCCGCCATCAAAAAGATTGGCCGCACCCAGTTGCAAGACGCACTGCCGATGACTTTGGGCCAAGAATTTGCCAGTTGGGCCAATACCATAGCCGAAGATGTGCAAATCATTCAGCGACTGTCGCAACTGCTGCTAGAGGTCAACCTTGGCGGCACGGCGATTGGCACGCGGGTCAACACGCCCGCTGGCTATGCTGATGTCGTCATTGCAGAACTGGGCCGTGTGACGGGCCTATCTGTAAGCCTTGCAACCGATTTGATCGAAGCCTCGTCCGATTGTGGGGCCTATGTCACTTTTTCGGGGGTTCTAAAACGCATCGCCGTCAAACTTTCTAAGATTTGCAATGATTTGCGCCTGCTCTCCTCTGGCCCAAGGTCGGGGTTTATGGAGATCTACCTGCCCGCCATGCAGGCGGGATCATCGATTATGCCGGGCAAGGTGAACCCTGTTATTCCCGAGGTGGTCAACCAAATCGCCTTTCAGGTGATTGGCAATGATCTGACTGTGACCATGGCCGCCGAGGCGGGGCAGTTGCAACTGAACGCCTTTGAACCTGTGATCATGCTGAACATCCTGCAATCGATGCGGATTTTAATGTCGGGGATGGATACGCTGGCCACGCGCTGTATTGCGGGGATTACGGCCAATGCCAAGGGCTGCGAAGATACGTTGGAAAACAGTCTGGTTTTGGCGACCATGCTGGTGCCCCAGTACGGCTATGCCCGCGCCGCCGAGGTGGCGAAGGCCGCGCTGACGGATGGCGCGTCGGTCATCGACACCGCGCTACGCCTTGGGCTTGGCACAAGGGCCGAGTTGGATTTGGTGCTGCACGGCTAGGCATGCGCGTATATCCGCGCAGGTTGAAAACAAATTCGCCATTTGGTTGTAATAAAGGAAAAAAGGGTTAACTGCACCGTGTAGACCTTTCCAAGATTTGCTTGGAACAGGACAGCTTGATCACCGATGCATAGGTGACCTTGGGCAGCGGCCCCGACCTTGCTAAAGGCAAAACATGCCAAAGGCGTTTTCACCCAGCGATCTGGCCGCGTTGATCCTGACGTCCCCGCACAATCGACGCATTGTGATTATGGGGGTGTCCGGGTCTGGCAAAACTGCCGTTGGCAAGGCTTTGGCGCGCGCTTTGGGAATTTTGTTTCGTGATGGCGCTGATCTGCACCCTGCCAGCAATGTTGCAAAGATGCGCGCAGGCGAGCCACTTAGCGACGACGACCGTTGGGGGTGGCTGGAACTGGTGGCCAATTCGCTGCGCCGCGATGCGCCTGTGGTTAATGCCTGTTCGGCCTTGCGGGCGGCTTATCGCAGCCATATCCGCGTGGCGGCAGGCACTGCGGTGCAGTTTGTCTATCTGTCTGGCACGCGCGATGTGATTGACAAGCGCATCGCAGCCCGCCAGCAAAACAACCTGCCGCAGGGTCTGATCGACAGCCAATTTGAAAGGCTAGAACCCCCCAGCGCTGCCGAGGCGATGATAGTGCCAATCACCCTGACGGTGGCGCAGCAAGTGGCGATGATCTTGGAGATTTTAAGCGCGGGCGCTACATCTAGCACCCTGCCCGCCGCCACCCACTGAACCCTTTCCGCAACACATTTCCCCTATATCTAGCGCTGCGCAAAGATTTCTAGCCAAGCCTTGGGCGATTGCGCTATAGGTTGAGCAATTCCGAGGAACATCGGATCAGGCAGGAAACCTATCAACCAAGGAGCGCGCCCATGCGTTGCCCATTTTGCGGAAATGTTGACACGCAAGTGAAAGACAGCCGTCCAGCAGAAGATCACGTATCCATTCGCCGCCGCCGTTTTTGCCCCGCGTGCGGGGGGCGGTTTACCACCTATGAGCGCGTGCAGTTGCGCGATTTGGTGGTGGTCAAATCGTCGGGCAAGCGCGAGGATTTTGACCGCAGCAAGTTGGAACGTTCTATCCGCATCGCCATGCAAAAGCGTCCGATTGATCCTGAACGCATTGATCAGATGATTTCGGGCATGGTGCGGCGGCTGGAAAGCCTTGGCGATACCGACGTTTCGTCCAAAATCATTGGCGAGATTGTTATGGAAAGCCTCGCGCGTATCGACACCGTGGGCTATGTGCGCTTTGCCAGCGTGTATAAGAATTTCCAAGCGGCCGATGACTTTGACCGTTTTGTTTCGGAACTGCGGCCAAATCCTGCCTCGGAAGAGTGAGCGATTTAACTCAACATATGGCCCATGCCCTGCATTTGGGTGCGCGGGGTATGGGGCAGGTTTGGCCCAACCCCGCTGTGGGCTGCATCATTGAAAAAGATGGCCGCATTTTGGGGCGCGGGGCCACTCAAGCGGGCGGGCGGCCTCATGCTGAAGGTGTGGCGCTGGCACAGGCGGGCAGTTTGGCACGCGGAGCCACCGCCCATGTCACATTAGAGCCTTGCGCGCATTTCGGCCATACCCCCCCATGTGCGCAGGCGCTGATTGATGCGGGCATTGCCCATGTCAGCTATGCGATTGATGATCCCGACCCGCGCGTTTCGGGGCGCGGCGCGGCCATGCTGCGCGCGGCGGGGGTTTTGGTGACTTCGGGCATTTTGGCCGATACGGCGCGCGAGGATCATGCGGGGTTTCTCAAACGCGTGACGCAAGGGCTGCCATTTATAACCCTGAAACTGGCAAGCAGTTTGGATGGGCGCATTGCGATGGCATCGGGCGAAAGCCAATGGATCACCGCCGCCCCTGCCCGCGCTCATGTGCATGGGATGCGATCCCAGCATGACGCGGTTATGGTGGGCTCGAACACCGCGCTTACGGATGATCCTTTGCTGACGGTGCGCGGCATGGGCGGGGTGCGCCAACCCGTGCGGGTGGTGGTGGATGGGGGATTGCGGTTTAGCGCGAACTCGCAGCTTGGGCGCAGCGCGGATTTTGCCCCGGTTTGGCTGCTGCATGGACAAAATGCGCCCATGTCTGCCCAGCAGGCTTGGGGGCAGGTTGGGGCCAAGCTGATTGAGGCACCCTTGCAAAACAACCAATTAGATCTGCGCGCGGGCCTTTCGGCGCTGGCGGCACAAGGTATCACGCGTGTCTTGTGCGAAGGCGGCGGCGGGCTGGCGGCGGTCCTTTTGCGCGCGGGACTGGTCGATCAGATTGCCCTTTACACCGCAGGGCTGGCTATTGGCGGGGCGGGTCTGCCAAGTATTGCAGATTTGGGCCTGCCCAAATTGGCAGATGCCAGCCGCCCGCGCCTGATAGAAAGCCGCCAAATTGGCCCTGATTTGTTCAGCCTATGGCGGTTCTAACGCCTACCAATGGCCTGTGTTGCCCATAGAGGCCCAAGGCTCGGCCGAGGGCAGCGCATCGCCGTTTTGCAGCAGTTCAATCGACACATTATCGGGGCTGCGTACAAAGGCCATGCGCCCATCGCGGGGCGGGCGGTTGATCACGACGCCGTTCGCCGCCAAATGCGCGCAGGTGGCATAAATATCATCCACGCCATAGGCCAAATGACCAAAATGGCGGCCATCTGATGGCAAAGCGCTGTCACCGTCCCAGTTATAGGTCAGCTCGATCGGGCAGTCTGGTTGGCCTTCGGGTGCCAGAAAGACCAAGGTGAAACGTCCGCCTTCGTTGTCGTATCTGCGCGTTTCGTGCAGGCCCAAAAGCTTGTAAAACGCGATGGATTTGTCCAAATCCAAAACGCGCACCATCGTGTGTAAATATTGCAAACCTATGATCGCCCTTTCTGTGAAAGGGCAAACATATGCCGCAATCGGGCCTAAGGAAAGCCCTTACAAAAGCCGCCGATCGCGCGCGATCATCGCGGCTTGGGTGCGGTTTTTCGCGCCCAGTTTGCGGCACAGGGTTTTGACGTGCAGTTTGATGGTGACTTCCTGCAAATCCAAATCATTGGCGATTTCTTTGTTGGATTTACCTGCGGTCAGACCAATCAGCACATCGCGTTCGCGCTTGGTTATTGCCGAATTTCCATCCACCTCTTCGCGGTGCATAAAGCCAAAGGGGGCAAACACCTCGCCCGAGGCCATGAATTTCACAGCCGATACGATTGACTTTGCCGCCAGCGTTTTGGGCACAAATCCTACCGC
>CAMAWZ010000018.1 GCA_945861995.1 Pseudorhodobacter antarcticus | reverse complement strand
GGCGGGAGGGGCTTCACAGGGTTCCCCCTTCCAAGAATATTTTTGGCCAAAGTGAAAGGGCGCGATGCAGATTAGGGATTGCGAGGCCAGCGATTATGACGGCTGGCGGCGGCTGTGGGACGGGTATTTGGCGTTCTATGGCACGGTTTTGGACGAGGCTGTTACCGCGCAAACTTGGGCACGGCTTATGGATGCGGGCAGCCCCGTTCAGGGGCGGGTGGCGGTGATCGATGGCCGTATTGTGGGGTTTGCCATTCACCATCATCACCCGTCCAGTTGGGTGCTGGGGGATGATGGGTATCTGGAAGATTTGTTTGTCGACGCATCTGCGCGGGGCTGCGGCGTGGGGCGCGCGCTCATTGATGATCTGCTGGCATTGGGCCGCGCGCGCGGTTGGGCGCGGGTGTATTGGCACACGGATCAGGGCAATGCGCAGGCCCGCGCGCTGTACGAGAGCTATGCCCCTGCCGACGGGCATATCAGGTATCGGTTGAAACTTTAGGCTGTTGGATCAGCCCTTTAGCGCCATGCGGGCCAGTTTTGCAGCCAGTAAGATAAAGGGCAGACCATGCATCAGGAAATCGAAGATATCGACGGGTTTGGTCAGATTGCCTGCCAGCAGCATCTGGATTTTTTCGGTTATATGAGGCTGCGGGAAGAACGGCGCAAGGCCAAGGGTGAGGGCCGCGATGATGAGGATCGAGAGGGGGATTTGATCGAGCAGGTTTAGGGCGGTTTGCATGGGGGGCCTTTGGGGTGAGCTTATATTCATATATTTGTATTTGATTATATGACTATCAACAAGAGCATATGCAAGAGCCCCAGAAAACCAAAAAGCAGCTCCTTTTCAGGAGCGGCTTTTTACGGTGCACTGGCGCGGTGGACGGGGCTCGAACCCGCGACCCCCGGCGTGACAGGCCGGTACTCTAACCAACTGAGCTACCACCGCGCTGTGCCGTACGCTGGTGTTTCCCTCAGCGTGGGGAGGTATTAGACGGGGCGGCGCGGGGCGTCAAGGTCGAATTGGGCGGGGTTTGCGGATTTTTTGCGCCAGATTTGAAAAAGATATTTGGGGTTGTTTCGGGGGGGTTACCTTTCGGGCGCGGGGATAAATTCGCCGTTGTCATGGGGGGGCAGCCTAAAGCGGCCATGCGCCCAATCCCCCGCGCGCCACGCCTCGCGCGCGGCATCGATGCGGGCCTGAGAGGAGGCGACGAAGTTCCACCACAAAAAACGTGGCCCGCCCAGCGTGGCCCCGCCCAAAAGGATGACCCGCGCGCCCGCCGCGCCTGCGCGAATGGCAAGGGAATCGCCAGGGCGGTAGATCAGCATCGTGCCGACCCCGTGGGTGTCATTGCCCTCGACCAAGCTTCCCGCCAGCACATATGCGCCGCGATCCTCGACATTATCAGGCAGCGGTAGCGCGGCGTTTGGGGCAAGGGTTGCATCGGCGTAGAAGGTTTCCGATGGCAGGGGCGTGGGGGCGGTTTCGCCCCAAGCAGACCCCAGCAGAAGGCGCACAGATTTGCCTTCGGCTTCTAGAATGGGCTGCGCGCCCGCCTGTGTGTGATGATAGCTGGGAGGCGCGTCTTCCAGCGCTTCGGGCAGGGCCAGCCATGTTTGCAGGCCATACAGGCGCTGCGGGGCCGTGCGCGCCGCGCCGTCCATCCGTTCGGAATGGGTTATGCCGTGGCCCGCCGTCATCAACGCCACTTCGGCGGGTTTGATCCATGCATCCGATCCCAAACTATCACGGTGATGCATGGCCCCGTCGATCAGATAGGTGACAGTGGACAGCCCGATATGCGGGTGCGGGCGCACGTCCACCCCCTGCCCCGTTAAAAACTCGGCCGGGCCCATCTGATCGAAAAAGATGAACGGCCCCACCATTTGGCGGCGGGCCGAGGGCAGCGCGCGGCGCACTTCAAAACCGCCCAAATCGCGGGCGCAGGCGATGTGGTGGGTTTCAATGCGGTCGATATCATCACCTAGTGGGATGGTCGCGTCTAGCAGGGGGTTCCAACTCATATCGCGCTCCTTTGCCTATAGGTGGGTCAAAGGAGACTACGGCGCAATACGCGTTTGCGCACAGCTGATGTGTGGAGTGTGCTGTTGGGGGAAATGGTGGGTCGTGACGGACTCGAACCGCCGACATTCTCGGTGTAAACGAGACGCTCTACCAACTGAGCTAACAACCCGTGAGGTGCCGTGTAGCGAGGATGGAAAGGCTGCGCAAGGGGGGAGGTGAAAATTGCCGCCCCAAAGGGCGGCCTTTTGAAACATGGTGGGCGATAAGGGATTTGAACCCCTGACATCATCGATGTGAACGATGCGCTCTACCGCTGAGCTAATCGCCCGATTGGGGGCTTTTAGCTGTCCGCTTCATCCTCTTCAAGGGTATCTTTCGCGCCTTTGCCGCCCTCGCCGCCGCCGCCCGAACCACCCATGCGCAGTTTCAGAACCATCATGGTGGCCCCGCCCTTTTCTTGGGTTTTGGCCACGCGCAGGTTGCCCAGTGGCGGCAGGCTAAGCGATTTTCCCGCTGTCAGGGCCGCCGCCATTTCGGCCAAAACGGCATCGACTACGTCCTTAGCGTCCTTCTTTTTGGCCCCTGTTTTGGCGACAACAGCCGCCAGCAGTTCTTTCATTTTCACCGCGTCGCCCTTGGGCACGGGGCCGTCCTCCATATCGTCAGATTCGGAAACAACCGCAATCAGAGGTGGTGTGACAGTTGGCCCTGACTTTTCGGCCACAGGCAGCGACGTGTCATCGTTGGGCACGGCGGCCAAAACAGGTTTCGTTGTTTTGGTGGATTTGGAAGTTTTTGAAGCCATGGATCAGCACCCTTTTACCAAGCATTTGCGCAAGATTAGCCCGAATTTGGAAACAATGCTATGGCCAAAGCGCGTGAATCCCAAAAGGAAACTAAGGCGGAATTTCGCCAAATTTTACATATCGCCACATATTTGCCGTATTTGGACAGCAAAATGATAGCGTGGCCGTTTTCGTCGTGGTAGAGTAATCACGCACGTTTCGTGCCGAAAACAGGCGGAATCGCCATCTAACTCTGAGGAGAGCAATATGAAAAAGTCCATCCTTCTGGCCAGCGTTTTTGCTTTGGCCACGTCGTCCGCCTTCGCTGGCGGCTTCTCGCAGCCAATCGTCGAACCCATGATCCAAGAGCCGATGATGCCAGCAGAAGTTGTGCAGCAAAACTCGTCTTCTTCGTCGGCTGGGATCGTGATCCCTGTGATCCTCGTGCTGGCGCTACTGGTTGCTGCGCGCAACGCTGGTAAAATCTAAATCTTAGCCCAAGGTAAGACTTAGGCTGAAAAATAAAGGCGCGCAACTGGCGCGCCTTTTGTTTTGCAGGAATGCAGGTTTGGGCAGGAAGCTTTGGGTGGGGTGGGGGCTTTCGCCCCCTGCCCCAAGCTTAATGCGCCGTTTGCCCCATGCTGGCTGCATCGCGCGCCGCTTGACGTGCGGCTGCGGCGGCTTCCTCGGCCTCTTCATCCCATTCCACCGCGACGGGCTGACGCACCAGCGCCTGCGCCAGCACTTGGCGCACGTGGGATACGGGGATGATCTTTAGCCCCGCTTTCACATTATCGGGACTCTCGGCCAAGTCTTTTTCGTTATCGGCAGGAATAAAGACCGTGGTGATACCGCCGCGCAGCGCCGCCAGCAGCTTTTCTTTCAGCCCGCCAATCGCCAGCGCATTGCCGCGCAGCGTCACCTCGCCTGTCATGGCAATATCCTTGCGCACGGGGATACCCGTGATGACCGAAACGATAGATGTCACCATAGCCAGACCCGCCGAAGGGCCATCCTTGGGCGTGGCCCCTTCGGGCACATGCACATGGATGTCCATCGTTTCAAACTTGGGCGGTTTAACGCCCAGTTCTGGGCTGACAGACCGTACATAAGATGCGGCCGCTTCGATGGATTCCTTCATCACATCGCCCAGTTTGCCTGTAGTTTTCATGCGCCCTTTACCTGGCAGGCGCAGCGCCTCGATCTGAAGCAGCTCGCCGCCGACCGATGTATAGGCAAGGCCCGTCACAACGCCGACCTGATCAGTCAGTTCTGCCAGACCATAGCGGTGGCGGCGCACGCCAAGGAAGCCTTCCAATTTATCGGTCGTCACTTCCACCGTTTTAGAGGTTTTCTTGACGATCTCTGTCACCGCTTTGCGCGCAAGCTTGGCGATTTCGCGTTCCAAATTGCGCACCCCCGCCTCGCGGGTATAGCTGCGGATCACTTCGGTCAGCGCAGCATCGGTCACGCTGAATTCACCTTTCTTCAGCGCATGGCCTTCGATTTGCTTGGGGATCAAGTGACCCTTAGCAATCTCGCGCTTTTCATCTTCGGTATAGCCCGACAGGGGGATAATCTCCATCCGGTCCAACAACGGGGATGGCATATTATAGCTGTTTGCCGTGGTGATAAACATCACGTTGGACAGATCATATTCCACTTCCAAATAGTGGTCGGTGAAGGTGGCGTTTTGTTCAGGGTCCAGCACCTCTAGCATGGCGCTGGCAGGGTCCCCGCGAAAATCCTGACCCATCTTATCGATTTCATCTAGCAAGATCAGCGGGTTGGTTGTTTTCGCCTTTTTCAGCGCCTGAATGATCTTGCCGGGCATCGACCCGATATAGGTGCGCCGATGGCCGCGAATTTCGCTCTCGTCGCGCACACCGCCCAAAGAAATGCGAATAAACTCGCGCCCTGTCGCCTTGGCCACACTGCGGCCAAGCGAGGTTTTACCCACACCAGGAGGGCCAACAAGGCACAAGATTGGCCCTTTGAGTTTGGCCGACCGCGCCTGCACTGCCAGATATTCGACAATGCGCTCTTTGACCTTTTCCAACCCGTAATGATCGCCGTCCAGCACCTTTTGGGCCGCGGCCAAATCCTTTTTCACGCGGCTTTTGGTTCCCCAAGGAACGCCCAGCAGCCAATCAAGGTAATTGCGCACAACGGTCGCTTCCGCCGACATGGGCGACATATTTTTCAGCTTTTTCAGCTCGGCCTCGGCCTTTTCGCGGGCCTCTTTGGACAGGGCAGTTTTCTTGATCCGCTCTTCCAGTTCGGCCACTTCGTTCTGACCGTCTTCGCCATCGCCAAGCTCTTTCTGAATGGCCTTCATCTGCTCATTCAAATAATACTCGCGCTGGGTTTTCTCCATTTGGCTTTTGACGCGGGTTTTGATCTTTTTCTCAACCTGCAAAACCGAAAGTTCGCCCTGCATTTGGCCGTAAACCTTTTCCAGCCGCACCGCGATGTCTAGCGTTTCCAAAAGGTCTTGTTTCAGCGCCACATCCACGCCCAGATGGCCCGCAACCAAATCGGCCAGCCGCGCAGGTTCGCGCGCCTCTGATACGGCAGAAAGCGCCTCTTCGGGGATGTTTTTTCTGATTTTTGCATAACGCTCGAATTCGTCGGCGACAGAGCGCAGCATGGCGCCCGCGGCGGCCTCATCGCCCGTCACTTCGTCCAGCACTTGGGCCTTGGCTTCAAAGAAACTTGGGTTGTCTAGGTATTCAGTGATGCGCACACGCGATTTACCTTCGACCAACACTTTCACAGTGCCATCGGGCAGTTTCAGCAGTTGCAGCACATTGGCCAAAACGCCAATTTGATAGATGCCATCTGCCGCAGGATCATCAGCGGCGGGGTCAATTTGCGCGGACAGCAGAATTTGCTTGTCATCGGCCATCACGTCTTCCAGCGCCCGCACCGACTTTTCGCGCCCGACGAACAGCGGCACGATCATATGCGGAAACACCACAATATCGCGCAAAGGCAACACAGGATAGCTGGGGGATTTGGATTTTATCATATCATCTTCCTATCTGGCGAAAGGCTTAGGCCCCATCATGGCAACCCTAGCCCTCCCACTTGCCCCCTGTTTCATCTGGGGCCTACTGCATTTGGTGCTGCACTGGTCCAGTGTCAACCTACCGCTTGAACCAATCATGCGCCTGCCATTTGGCAGGGGCAAGGGGGGAATTGGGGCGAATTGGCGGCATTTTGCCCTATTTACAGGGGTTCTATATCGCCCGCAGCCCGCTTTGCGTGAAAACCCGCGACAAAGCCATCAAGGCTTTGCACCCCAATCGCCGCACGCAAACCCGCCATAAGCTGTTGATAATAATGCAAGTTATGCCATGTCAGCAGCATCGATCCGATAATTTCATCGGCCTTCACAACGTGGTGAAGATAGGCGCGGCTGTATCCTGTGCAGGCAGGGCAAGTGCAGCCTTCCTCCAGCGGGCGCGGATCGTCCTTATGACGCGCGTTTTTCAGATTAATCGCGCCCATCGCCGTCCACGCCTGCCCCGTGCGGCCAGACCTGCTGGGCAGAACACAATCCATCATATCAATGCCGCGCTGCACTGCGCCCACGATATCATCAGGCTTGCCCACGCCCATCAGATAGCGCGGCTTATCTGCGGGCAGGAAACTGGGGGCATAATCCAACACGCCAAACATGGCCTCTTGCCCCTCGCCCACAGCCAGACCGCCGACGGCGTAACCATCAAAACCGATTCCCGTCAGCGCCTCGGCACTTGCCTGCCGCAAACCCTTATTCACCCCGCCTTGCATAATGCCAAACAGCGCGTGGCCAGGTCGATCGCCAAAAGCATCGCGCGAGCGCTGTGCCCAGCGCATCGACATTTGCATTGATTTTTCCACTACGTCATCGCTGGCGGGCAAGGCAGGGCATTCATCAAAGGCCATGACAATATCACTGCCCAAAAGGCGCTGAATTTCCATGCTGCGTTCTGGGGTCAGCATGTGCTTGCTGCCGTCGATATGAGATGAAAAGCGCACACCTTCTTCGGTGAGTTTGCGCAGACTTGCCAGCGACATCACCTGAAATCCGCCCGAATCGGTCAGAATGGGGCCGTCCCAATTCATGAACCTGTGCAGACCGCCAAGGTTGGCAATCCGCTCGGCGGTGGGGCGCAGCATCAGATGATAGGTATTTCCCAGCAAAATATCCGCACCCGTTGCGCGCACACTTTGGGGCAGCATGGCCTTTACAGTGGCTGCCGTGCCCACGGGCATAAAGGCAGGCGTGCGAATATTTCCGCGGGGGGTATGGATCACGCCCGTGCGCGCCGCGCCATCTGTGGCCTGTAGATCAAAGCGAAACGGGGGGGGCATATCAGTCTCCATAGGTTTTTGTTGCTATTTAGGACGAATGTCTGCAAAAGGGAAATGGCTTCACAACCTCTGGGTGATCCATGGTAAACAGCGTGATTGGACAACGGCGCACAGGTTCTGCGCGGCGGGCAGAAATCGCAGCGGCAGCGCGCGATTGCCTTATCGAATTTGGCTATGCGGGCCTAACGGCGCGGCGCGTGGCGGGGCGGGCTGGCATATCTTTGGGCCATCTGACCTATCATTATGCCAATATGGCCGAGGTGATGGCCGAAGCCTACCGCCTTGTTGCACAAGACCTTTCTGTCACAGCCCCAATCGGAGAGTTGACAGGCCTAAACCCCACCGAGCGTTTTGCCAAATATCTGCAATCGATCTATGCACCCGAAACCCTGACGCCACAAAACATACGGCTGCGCGTTGATTTATGGTCTGCCGCGCAAGAAATTCCCGAAGTGGCCGAAATAGAACGCGCGCTAAACGAAGACCAGCGTGCCCGAATCGAAGCGCATCTGGCCGCCATTTCCGACCCATGGAAAACGGGCCGAATCCCTGCCGTGCAGGCCTTTGTCATGGCCACGCTGGATGGGCTGTGGCTGGATTTTATGCGCCACAGCGATATCGAAGGCGTTGATGCCGCTATTGATGCCTGCGCATTATTTGCCAAAATGCGCCTTGGGGGCAGTTAGGGGGCGCACGCGCCCCCTCGCTTCGCTCACCCCCTGTGGATATTTGGAAAAAAGAGAAGCACAGATGGTGTTTCTCTTTTTCGAAAATATCCTGGGGTGAATTTGCCAAAGGCAAAGAGGGGCAAAGCCCCTAAGCGGGCGAAGGGATTGGGCAAGCCCTTACGCGATTCGTTTGGGCAGGCGGCTTTCAAACCAAGCAAACAGCGCCACGATCACGCCTGCGATGATCAGATAGACCAAGGCCAGCAGCAACAGCGGCTCGTAAATGATAAAGGTATCTTGGCGCACACGGCTGGCTACAGCGTAGATATCGATCACCGTGATTGTCGCCACAAGCGGGGTGGATTTCATTTGCAGCACCGTTTCCCCGCCAATGGTGGGCAGCACGCGGGCGACGGCTTGGGGCAGCCAGATGCGGCGGAACACGCCCCAGCGCGACATGCCAAAGGCGCGGGCCGCCTCTAGCTGGCCTTGCGGCACGCCTTTGAACGCGCCGCGCATCACCTCGCCTTCATATCCCGCGACCGAAAGGGTCAGCGCCAGCACGGCATAGGGCCAAGCTTGGCGCAAGATCGGCCATAAGTCCGATTCGCGAATCCACGGGTACATCGGAAATAGACTGCCAAGGCCGTAATACAGCAGCCACAGTTGCAACAGCAGCGGCGTGCCACGAATGACGGTGCAGAACGCCTGTGCAGGGCGGGCCAAATACCAAGGCCCCGCCGCCTGCACAAAGCCGATGGGAATGGCGAGGATAAATCCCAGCACCATCGTGACCACCAAAATCCAGATTGTGTTCCAAACACCCTCAAGGATCATGCCTTGGTACTTGGGGGTTTGCAGCCACGACCAGTTCAGCGCCAGCGCGCAATAGGCGATGATGCCGATGCCAATGGCCGCCATTACCCAGCGGCGCAGCGGCATTTGGGCACGGATAGAATCAGCAAAGCTCATATGCCACCACGCTTATTGCCTTTGTTGGCCCATGCTTCGATGCGCGCAAAAATCTGATTCGAGACCAAGGACATGCACAAAAACAGTACCCCAGCCGCCATGAAAAAGGTGAAGAACGCCTTGGTCGTGCCTGCGGCTTGGCGACTTTCTTGCACCAATTCGTTAAAGCCGACCACGGCCAAAAGGGCGGTGTCTTTGGTCACGATCATCCAAAGGTTCGCCATGCCAGGGATTGCGGCGGGCAGCATCAAGGGCAGCGTGATGCGGCGGGCGACCAACAGGGGCGACATCCCCATCGCGCGGGCGGCCTCGATCTGCCCTGCGGGCACAGATTGGATCGCGCCGCGCAGCACTTCGGTGGCATAAGCGCCCTGCACCACGCCCAGCACCATGATGCCGGCGGCCACACCCGAAATTTGAATACGATCATAGCCCATCGCCAGCAGCGCTTGGTTCACCAAATCGGTGACGGCAAAATACAAAATCAAAATCAACACAAGTTCAGGGATGGCGCGCACCATTGTAGTGTAAAGCCCCAGCAAATCGCGCATCAGCGGGCCACCATACAGTTTGCCAAAGGCACCCAAGGTTCCCAAAAACATACCTACCCCGTAAGCGCCCAGTGCAATCAGCACTGTATTGCCCAATCCGCGCAGCAAATTCGCCCCCCAACCGGGGGGCGAATAGGCCAGCAGATCTAGGCTTGCCGAAAGGGCAGAGCCATCTGCCATGATCAATCGCCGTAGATCGACGAGGTGAAGTATTTCGCCGTGATCGCGTCATAGGTGCCATCGGCGCGGATGTCGGCAATAGCTTTGTTGATCTTGGCTTTCAGATCTTCTTCGCCCTTGCGCAGACCAGCGCCCACGCCCAGACCCAGCACTTCTTTGTCATCGGCAACATTGCCCGCGCTTTCGCAGCAGGCTTTGCCCGCGTCCGAGTTCAAGAACGCGTCCAGTGTGATGCTGTCAGCTTGGGTTGCGTCGATGCGGCCTGCCGCAAGGTCTTGGTTGGCCTCATCCTGCGTGGCGTAAACCTTTACCTCGGCAGCGCCAGCGGCAAAGTATTTCTGCACATAGACTTCGTGAATGGTCGACCCTTGCACGCCGATGATTTTGCCTGCCAGCCCTTCGGGGGTGGCGGTGATGCCCGACCCTTTTGCCGCAGCAACGCCCGTTGGGGTGTTGTAGTATTTGTCAGAAAAATCGATGGCTTGCATACGCTCTTCGGTGATCGACATCGACGCCATGATCACGTCAATCTGCCCCGATGTCAGCGAGGGGATGATCCCATCCCATGCCACGGGGGTGATCACGCAGTCCATCGCGGCTGCTTTGCAGATAGCACCGATGAATTCAACTTCCCAACCTTCCCAATTGCCCGAAGCATCTGGGCTGGCAAAGGGAGGATAGGCTTCGGCGGCGATGCCAACTTTGACTTGCTGTGCCGATGCGGCCCCTGCCACCAAAGACAGAACCACCGCTGCTGCAAATTTTGTTAGTGTTTTCATAGTGTCCTCACTGTTAGCGCGCGGGTTTATCCCACGCTGGATAAAAACTGCTTTAGCCGTGCCGATTGCGGCGCGCCAAACACAGCCGAGGGTGGCCCCTCTTCTTCGATCACGCCATTGTGCAAATAGATGACATGGTCGGCCACTTCGCGGGCGAACTTCATCTCATGGGTGACCAAAATCATTGTGCGCCCCTCATCGGCAAGGGCGCGAATAACCGCCAGCACTTCGCCCACAAGTTCGGGGTCAAGGGCAGAGGTCGGCTCGTCAAACAACATAGCCTTAGGGCCAATGGCCAGCGCGCGCGCAATGGCGGCGCGCTGTTGCTGCCCGCCCGACATAAAGGCGGGGTATGCGTTTTCTTTTTCGGCCAGTCCGACACGGGCCAGCAAGGCGCGGGCTGTTTCAATGGCCTGCGCGCGCGGGGTTTTCAGCACATGAACGGGAACCTCGATCAGGTTTTCCAGCACGGTCATATGCGTCCACAAGTTAAAGCTTTGAAACACCATCCCCAAACTTTGGCGCAACCGTTCCAACTGGCGCCGGTCCGTTGGCGCGCCCGTCGCGTTCATCGCCACCGCCTCGCCGCCGATCTCGATCAGGCCGCCCGATGGGGTTTCAAGGAAATTGATACAGCGCAGCATAGTCGATTTGCCGCTGCCCGACCCGCCAATAATGGCAACGACATCGCCTGTCCGCGCGGTCAATGACACGCCTTTCAGCACCTCGTGGCTGCCGAATGATTTGCGCAGGCCCTCAACCTTAATGGCAACGGGGCGCTGCGCCTTGGCGATTTTGTCATCAAACATCAGCGTTCCTGCAAGGTTTTCGCTATCAAAACAGATGCGGCCAAGCTTGCAAGCGATTCTTGCCCCGACCGCCCATTATTGCGGCATCGCTGCCTGCAAAAGCGACAGAACCGCGTCTTGCGGCACATCAGCGGCCACAAAAGCATCACCAATCGCGCGGCATAGGATAAAGCGCAGGCGGCCATCTACTACCTTTTTGTCCTGCCCCATCAAATCCAGCAGGGTTGCGGCATCGGGCAAATCGCCCGCAATATCGGATAGATCAACCTTCATCCCCATAGCGCGCAAATGCGCGCGCAGGCGGGACGGGGCCTCTTGGCTGATCAGGCCAAGGTTTTGCGACAATTGCAGGGCCAGAACGCAGCCAATCGCCACGCCTTCGCCGTGCAGCAGGCGGCTCCCGTACCCCGTGGCCTTTTCCAGCGCGTGGCAGAACGTATGGCCAAGGTTCAACAGGGCGCGCTCGCCTTCTTCGGTTTCGTCCCGCTCGACAATGCCAGCCTTCATCTGGACAGATCGCGTGACCGCATAGGCGCGCGCACCCGCGTCCCCCGCCGCCATGGCGGGGCCGTTCGCTTCTAGCCAGTCAAAGAACTTAGCATCCCCAAGCAGGCCGTATTTAACGACCTCGCCATAGCCAGATGCAAAATCGCGGGCAGGCAGGGTGGCAAGCAGATCAATATCGGCCAGCACAAGGCTGGGTTGATGAAACGCGCCGATCAGGTTTTTACCTTGGGGCGCATTGATGCCCGTTTTGCCGCCGACAGAGCTGTCAACCTGCGCCAGCAACGTGGTGGGGATTTGCACAAAGCGAACACCGCGGCGCAAAATTGCAGCGCAAAATCCGACCAAATCACCAATAACCCCACCGCCCAGCGCAATGACGATGTCCTTGCGCTCGATCTTCTCGGCCAAAAGCCATTCGCAAATGCGCGCCACTTGATCCCAAGCCTTGCTGCCCTCGCCAGACGGCACAGGCATGGCCGTGGCATCGATGCCCGCGCTGGCAAGCGAGGCCATAAGCCCCCCCAAATGCAAGTTTTCCAGCCGCGCGTCATAGATCACGGCGGCGCGCTTGCGGCGCAAAAGGGGGGCAATCTGTGCGCCCGCATCCGCCAGCAGACCCGCACCGATGCGCACGTCATAGCTGCGTGTGCCAAGGTTGACGCGAACCGTTTCGCCTGTGATGCTTTGGCTGTTCATCTTACTCTCCCAAAACATCGGCGCGCGTGGAAATGGCGGCGATCACGCGGTCGGCCATCTCGTCTGGGGTGATGTCGGCGGCCCCTTCGACGCTGATATCGGCAAGGCGATACGAGGGCAAGCGCGCCTCTAAAAGCTGCGCCAAAGTCTCGCGCGGGTTCGCCGTGCGCAAAAGGGGGCGCGTATTTTTGTGCCGCACACGGTGCCACAAAATTTCCAAATCGACCTTCAGCCAGACCGAAAGACCAAGTTCGTGAATTTGGGCGCGGTTCGCTGGCGCCAAAAAGGCCCCGCCGCCCGTGGACAAGATGCACGGGCTGGCGCGCAACAGGCGGGCAATCACCTCGGCCTCGCGGGCGCGAAAGAACGGCTCGCCGTCGCGTTCGAATATTTCGGCAATGCTGCGGCCGGCGGCGTGGACGATTTCATCGTCCGAATCCACAAAGGGCACGGCCAGTTTGCGCGCCAAAACGGTGCCGACAGCGGTTTTGCCCGCCCCCATCATGCCCACCATGACAACCGATTTCTTTAGTTTCACGCCAGAACACCCCAGAACAACGCCCATTTCACGCCTTCTTTATTGCAAAGCCGTGCGCCCGCGCCAACACCAATCGCACAGCTTTGGGCAAAGCGCGGCAAATCCATCAAACGGGGGGTGAATAATGCGGCGAACGTGTATATGTTGTACCAAACACAGAGTGCGACCAAGAAATGGGGCAAAAAGATGGGCAAAGCGATCACGGCACTGGCAGCCGCTGCGGTTTTGGCAGGTCTGGGGCTGGTGATTTACGGCTATTCTGTTGACATGGCCCCTGCCCCGCAACCCACCAGCCAAAGCGTGGTTCTGAATGGCGGCTAATCGCGCCCGGCAGAAGGTGTGGTTGGGTCTGGCCTTTGTCTTTTGGGGGGCGAGCGCGGCTGTGCTGGCGGCCCAAGAAACTGGGCAAGACGCGCCAATCCCTGCCTCTGCCCCGCTGTCCGCGATTGATTGGTTGTCCGAAACGGTCAAACCCGCGCCGCAGCTTTTGTCGCCCAACGCGTCATCTCCCACCACAACGCCCCCCTTGGGCGAGGCCCCTGTCACGGGCGGTGTGGCCGCGCCGCAGGCCATCACAACCACAGTTCTGGGCGGGCCGTCGGTGGACAGTGTCGGCCTGCTGCCCAGCGCGAAAACGGGCTATCCGGCTGCGCTGTGGGGCCGCGCGACAGCGGGCGAGGTCAGCGCCGCCATTGCGGGCTTGCAAACCGAAGGTATTCCCGCCTTGCATGATTTGGCGGTCACCGTCCTGCTGGCCGAGGCGGATGCCCCCGCGATGCAAAACCCCGCGCAGCGCGGCGCGGTACTGCTGGCGCGGGCGGATAAATTGCTGTCGATTGGCGCGCTGGATCAGGCCTATGCGCTGATCGAGGCGGCAGGCCCTGCCACCAACGCCGATCTGTTCCGCCGTGCCTTTGATGTCAGCTTGCTGATGGGCCAAGAAGACCGCGCCTGCCGCGAGATGCGAGCCACGCGGGGGCTGAATATTGCGCCGCAGACCCGTGTGTTTTGCGCCGCCCGCGCGGGCGATTGGGCAGGGGCCAAACTGACCCTGTCAACCGAAACCGCGCTGGGCGGTATTCCCGCCGTCGAGGCCGAATTGCTGGAACGCTTTTTAGACCCAGAAGCCTTTGCCGACCCAACCCTGCCGACCCCGCCCAAACCGATCACCCCGCTGATCTGGCGGATTTACGATGCGCTGGGGGAAACCCTGCCCACGGGGACGCTCCCCATCGCCTTTGCCCATGCCGAACTATCCCCGCGCGCAGGCTGGAAAGCGCAGGCCGAGGCCGCCGAGCGTTTGGCGCGCGCAGGGGTGCTGTCACCCAACCAATTGCTGGGGATTTTCACCTCGCAAAAACCATCGGCGTCGGGCGGGGTTTGGGATCGGATCGCGGCCTTTCAGGACTTTGACGCGGCGATCACAGCGGGCGATGCAGTGGCGGTGGCGGCAACTCTGCCCGCCGCCTACGGTGCGATGAAGGCTGCCGAATTAGAGGTCGCCTTTGCCGCGCTGTATGGCGAGGCCTTGGCAAGCCTAAACCTGCAAAGCCAGGCGGGCGATTTGGCCTATGAAGTGGGGCTGCTGTCACCCGCCTATGAACGGCTGGCGGGTGATCCTGCGGCGGGCAGCCCGCGCGGTTATCTTGCTGGGCTGGCGCGCGGTGATTTAACGGGGCAAACCGCAACGGGTGATTTGGGCCGCGCTGTGGCGGCAGGCTTTGCCGCGCCCGCGCTGCCTGATGATCTGGCGCAACTGGCCAGATCGGGCAATGTTGGCATGGGCATTTTGACGGCTATTTCGCGCATTCAAACGGGGGTGTTTGGCGAAGACCGCGCTGTGACCGAGGGGCTGGCCCTGCTGCGCGCGCTGGGTCTGGAATCTGCGGCGCGGCGCACCGCGCTGGAGTTGATGATTTTGGAACGGCGGGGCTGACCCGTGGCCGCGCCGCAGGGCCATGAGGGCTGGATTTCTGCCTTTCTGGATGCCGCCCGCGCAGAACGGGGGGCTGCCACCAACACCGCGCTCGCCTATGGGCGGGATCTTTTGGATTTCGCGGCATGGGCCGCGCGGCAGGGCTGCGATTTTGCCAGCGCGGACCGCGAAGACATTCATTCCTATCTGATTTTTTGCGAGGCGGCGGGGTTGGGGCAGTCCACCCGCGCGCGCCGCCTGTCGGCGATCAAACAGATGTTCCGTTTTGCCTTTGAAGAAGGTTGGCGCAGCGAAAACCCTGCCCTGCGGATCATGGGGCCAGGCGCGCGGCAATCCCTGCCCAAAACCCTGTCAGAGACAGATGTGAATTCGATACTGAGCGCCAGCGCTAAGTATGGCCGCGCAGCCGCCGACCGATTGCGCAACCTGTGCCTTGTCGAACTGCTGTATGCCACGGGGATGCGGGTGTCGGAACTGGTCACCCTGCCCGCCCATACGCTGCGCGGCGATCCTGCGATGATTTTGGTGCGCGGAAAAGGCGGAAAAGAACGGATGGTGCCCCTATCGCCGCCCGCCCGCGCGGCAGCACAGGTTTGGCTTGCCCAGTGGGATAAGGCGGCAGATGCCGCACGGGCCAAGGGCAAGCCTGCCCCGCGTTTTTTGTTCCCTTCATCCGCCGCCGAAGGCCATATCACGCGCCAATATTTCTACACCCTTATCAAAGCCATTGCCGCACATGGCGGGGTCGACCCTGCCCTTGTCACCCCCCACACCCTGCGCCACGCCTTTGCCACGCATTTGCTGGCGCATGGCGCAGATTTGCGGGTGATCCAAACGCTGCTGGGCCACGCGGGCCTTGCTACGACGGAAATCTATACGCATGTCCTAGACCAAACCCTGAAGGATTTGGTTTTGAACCATCACCCGCTTGCCGCCGCAAAACCCAAAGTATAGGCCAATTATGAATGACGCATTTGCAGACCCGTACTATCTGGCCAGCCATCCTTGGCCGCTGTTGGCAGGCTTTGCGGTGGTTCTGCTGCTGTCAGCCTTTCTGTCGCTGGCGCAAGCCGCCATCACCACTGTGCCGCGCGGCAAGCTAAAGGCGCAGGCAGATCGCGGCGCGCGCGGGGCCAAGTCGGCGCTGGGCCTGCAAGACGATGACGAGCGGATGATCGGCGCGGTGCTGCTGGGCCAATTGCTGCTGCATATCACGGCGACAGTGCTGGCCATGATTTGGTTGCTGCCCCATCTTTTGGCCAACCAAGGCGCGATTTGGCCCTTTGCGCTGATTGCGGCGATGTCGCTTGGCCTGCTTATTCTGACCGAGGTTTTGCCAAAAACCATTGCCACCGCCACGCCCGAGGCGATTGCCCTACGCCTCGCCCCGATTCTTGCGCCGATTGTCGCGGTTTTGGCCCCTGTGGTTGGGCTGTTGTC
>CAMAWZ010000017.1 GCA_945861995.1 Pseudorhodobacter antarcticus | reverse complement strand
ATTTCATCGCTGGCCCCTTTGGGTGGTTGTAGCTGTGTCATGCAGGGTTTAACCCAATTCTATGGCCAAGGGAAAGGTGCAATGAACAAAGCCGTCTTTGATGAAGGCGATTTGGTGGCGGTGCTGACAACCGAGCCTTTGGGCCGCACGCTCGACTATCGCGCCCCCGAAGGCGGCTGTGGTTTGGGTGATTTTGTCGAAGTGCCCCTTGGGCCGCGCCGTGTTTTGGGCGTGGTTTGGGGCGCGGGCGAGGGGGGGTATGATGCGGCCAAAATTCGCGCCGCGTACCGCCGCCTGGATGTGCCGCCCATGCGGGACGAGCTGCGCGCGTTTTTGGCCCGCGCGGCGGATTATACGCTAACGCCGCTGCCAGCGATGCTGCGCGCGGCCACGCGCGCGCCGCGTTTGGACAGCCCGCCGTCTGCGCGCAAAACCTATGTTTTGGCAGGCCCCGTGCCCAACCAGCTGACCGAAGCACGGTTCAAGGTGATCGAGGCGCTGCGTAGGTTTGGGGCATCGCCTGTGACCTTGGGCGAATTGGCAGATGAGGCGGATGTTTCGACATCCGTCATTCAGGGGCTTGTCAAAATGGGCGTGGTGGCCCAGCAAGACGCGCCGCGCGATTTGCCCTATCCGCCGCTGCGCAGCCAAGCCCCCGCCCGGCTGGAGGGCGATCAAGTGACCGCCGCCGCCGATTTGGTGGGGCGCGTGAAGGCAGGGGCGTTCAGCGCGGTGTTGCTGCAAGGCGTGACGGGGTCGGGCAAAACGGAAGTGTACCTAGAGGCTGTTGCCGAATGTCTGGCGCGCGGGCGGCAAGCGTTGATCTTGCTGCCCGAAATTGCGCTGACGGCCGATTTTCTGGCCCGCGTTGAGGCGCGTTTTGGCAACAGGCCCGCTGAATGGCATTCGGGCGTCACCCAAACCGAACGCCGCCGCCTGTGGCGCATGGTGGGGCAGGGGGATGCGCAAATGGTGGTGGGTGCGCGCTCGGCCCTGTTTTTGCCGTTTCGCGATTTGGGGCTGATCGTGGTCGATGAAGAACACGACACATCCTACAAACAAGAAGAGGGCGTTTTGTATAACGCCCGCGATATGGCGGTGCTGCGGGCATCGATTGTGGGCGCGCCCGTGGTGCTGGCATCGGCCACACCTTGCCTTGAATCTTGGGCCAATGCCGAAGGCGGCAAGTATCATAAGCTGGTTCTAAGCGCGCGTTTTGGCGTGGCAGAACTGCCGAAAATGTCCGCGATTGATATGCGCGCGCAGGCTTTGGGCAAGAACGAATGGATTTCCCCCGCACTGGCGCGCGAGGTCACGGCGCGCATTGATACGGGCGAGCAGTCTTTGCTGTTTTTGAACCGCCGTGGCTATGCGCCGATTACCCTGTGCCGCGCTTGCGGCCATCAGGTAGAGTGCAGCGAATGTGATGCCCGCATGGTGGAGCACCGCTTTTTTAACCAGTTGCAATGCCACCAATGCGGGGCCACGCGCGCCGTTCCAACCGCCTGTCCTGCCTGCAAGGCGGAAGGCAAGCTTGCCGCGGTGGGGCCAGGGGTAGAGCGTTTGGCCGAGGAGGTTGCCGCCAAGTTCCCCACCGCGCGCCTTGCCGTGCTGTCATCGGATTTGTTCGCATCGGCCCGCGCGCTGAAGGAACAGATCGTGACAATTGCGGCTGGCGGGGCTGATATCATCATCGGCACGCAGATCGTGGCCAAGGGGCATAATTTTCCAAACCTAACCCTTGTCGGCGTGATCGATGCCGATCTTGGCCTGCATGGCAGTGATCTGCGCGCAGCCGAACGCACGTTTCAATTGATGCGCCAAGTGGCGGGGCGGGCAGGGCGCGCCGAAAAGGCGGGGGTTGCCTTGTTGCAAACATTCCAGCCCGAACATCCCGTGATCCATGCCATTTTGGGCGGGGATGAAAACGCCTTTTGGGCGGCCGAGGCGGCGGGCCGCCGCGCGGCTGGCACGCCCCCTTATGGGCGGCTGGCGGGGGTCATCTTGTCATCCACCGATATTGGTGCGCTGATGGATTTTGCCAGTGACATCGCCCGCCGCGACGGCCCGCTGCGGGGCATCGGCGCGCAGCTTTACGGCCCTGCACCCGCCCCCGTGGCCCGCGTGCGTGGCCGCCACCGCGTGCGGTTGCTGATTAAATCGGACAAAACTGTCGCCCTTCAACCTGCCATTCTGGCGTGGCTGGCGCAGTTTAAAATTCCAAATCACGTGCGCCTGTCGGTCGATATTGACCCGCAAAGTTTTTATTGATCACTCTTGCGTCACAAAAGGCGCACTTGGTGGAAATGCGCGCGTATTTGCCCTATGTCTGTCGTAACGTTCAAAGGAGCCTGCAATGTTTCTGATAAACCGCCGCAAAATGGAAATGGTCAGCCCTGCCGATGCCTTGCCTGGCCGCGAAACCCCCCTTCCCACCGCCAAAACCAACTTTGTGAATGGGCGCGATCTGCACGGCCCGTTGCCTGCAGGCATGGAGGAGGCGATGTTTGGAATGGGGTGCTTTTGGGGTGTCGAGCGCATCTTTTGGCAGCTTGGCGGCGTTTATGTGACGATGGTTGGGTATGCTGCGGGCTTTACCCCCAACCCCACCTACCAAGAAACCTGCACCCAGATGACCGGCCATAACGAAGTGGTGCGCGTGATCTATGACCCCGCGGTTATCAGCTATGATCAACTTTTGACCGTGTTTTGGGAAAACCACGACCCGACCACGGGGATGCGCCAAGGCAATGATGTGGGCAGCACCTATCGTTCGGGGATTTACACCTATGACGAGGGGCAGGCCAGCGCCGCGCGTGCCAGCAAAACCGCCTATGAGGCGCGTCTGCGTGCCGCTGGCTTTCCCGCCATCACCACCGAGATTATCCCCGCGCCTGTGTTTTATTACGGCGAGGAATACCACCAGCAATACCTTGCCAAGAACCCAAATGGGTATTGTGGCATCCAAGGCACTGGGGTGACTTGCCCCATTGGCGTGGGGGTTTAGCCCCCCACCTGCCTGCCAGCCCAATGTCATGCGGGCGGTCGCTGCTTGCAGGCTTGATAGCGCCGCCGTCTTCCTTTAGCAGGGCGAAGGTCAGGGCGAGGTCGGGGTCGATGGGCAAGGAAAAACTTGATACGCAGGCCATCGGCCTTGATACAGGGCTTGCTCTGTCGCGTTGGCTTACGGGGGCCGAGCATTTGCACTATGGCCTTTGGACGGGCCTGACAGTTGCGGCAGGCAATGTTGGGGCTGCCCAAGATGCCTATTCGGCGCGGCTGTTTGCCCATTTGCCCAGCGGAAAGCTGCGCATTTTGGACATTGGCGGCGGCGCGGGCGAGACTGCCAAAAAGCTGATAGCGCTGGGCCATAGCGTAGAGATCGTGGTGCCTTCGGCATATCTGGCCGCACGCTGCCGCATGAACGCGCCGCAGGCCGTGGTACACGAGGCGACATTTCAGGATGCAAACCCTGCGGGGCCGTTTGATCTGTGCCTGTTTTCCGAAAGCTTTCAGTATATCCCGCTGAATAAATCGCTGCCAAAGGCCCTGTCGCTGCTGGGCCCAAAGGGCGAGATTTTGATCGGTGATTGCTTTCGCAGCGCCGCCTATCCCACCCAAAGCGGCGGGCGCATTTGCGGGGGCGGGCACCGCATTGAAACATTCCGCGCAGCCGTAAAAAACCTGCCGCTGAAACTGCTTGCCGAGGAAGATATCACGCAGGCTGTTGCCCCTTCGATTGACCTAGAGCAAGCCTTTTTCAATGTTCTGGGGCGCGGGATTCTTTCGACCAATGCCGAATTGGCCAAAAAGCGCCCCCTGCGGCATTGGCTGATCCAGCGCGCGCTGGCGCTGCTGATCCCTGCGCGCAAACGCGCCGCCTTGGCAAACCGCCTGTTTGAACAAAACCGCAATTCTGCGCTGTTCATCGCCAACAACGTCTATCTGCTGCTGCGCCTTGCCCGCGCCTAATCCGCGCCCAGTTTTTAAAAGGATATCCGATGCTGACCTATACAGCCCTGACGACCCTGGATGGCGGCGATGCCGCCGAGGCGCTGGGCGCGGCACTGGAAAAGCTGGATCCAGCCCCCACGGGCGTGGGCGTGTTTGAAATTGAAGATGGCAAAGATCTTTGGGAAGTGGGGGCCTATTTCATGCAGCCGCCCAGCGAAGCCATCCTAGAGATGTTCGCGCTGGCCTTTGGCGCCAAACCTTTTGTCATTTCCGAAGTGCCCGAAATTGATTGGGTCGCCCATGTGCGCCGCGAATTGCCCCCCGTCGAGGCGGGACGCTTTTTCGTTTATGGTAGCCATGATGCAGACCGCGTTCCCGCAGGGCGCGTCGCCTTGCAAATCGAGGCGACTGTGGCCTTTGGTACGGGGCATCACGGCACGACCTTGGGGTGTTTGCGCGCCTTTGATCGGCTTTTGTCGGCGGGCATTGCCCCGCAGAACGTGGCCGATATTGGCTGCGGCACGGCGGTTCTGGCCCTTGCCGCCGCCGCCACACTGCCCGATGCGCGCATCCTTGCGTCCGATATTGACCAAGTTGCCGTCGAAGTGGCGCAGGCCAATGTTGGCATCAACGTCTTGTCAGGGCGCATTGCCTGCTATGAGGCGGCAGGATTTGCCCACCCCGACATCGCCAGCAAAGCCCCTTTTGATTTGGTTTTTGCCAATATTCTAAAGGGCCCCCTTCTAGAATTGGCCCCCGCTATGGCCGCCCATATCGGCGCGGGCGGGCGGGCTATCTTGTCGGGCCTGCTGGTCGTTCAGGCCGAGGCGATTACGGCGGCCTATCTTGCCGCTGGCTTTACGCTGGAGGCGCGCGAAGACCTTGGCGAATGGTCGGCGCTGGTGATGCTGCGCGCCTAAACGCGGGCGCAATCTGATCAAAGATTTGCCATGTTTTGCGGGGATGCTCGGGGCACCCCGCAACGACCCCTATCGGGCAAAGGCAGATATGACCCAATCGATTGACCCAGAATTCGCCCGCCGTGTGGCGGAGTATCAGCGTAATTTGAAAAAAGGCATTGCCTTTCAGGCCGACGGCACTGTGGGAGGCAAGCGATTAAAACCTGCGCGCCGCGCATGGCGTGGCACTGCGCTGCGCAATATGCTGAAACTTGCGATTTTTGCCGTGCTGATAAAGGCTGCGGTATTCCACGGCGCCCGCATTGTTGGCGTTGATGCCAGCGGCACTGTGGTGCTGGACAGCGCGCCAATCGTGCAAAAGGCGGTCTCTCTGCTGCTTTACCCTGATCCTATTTCAGTCGAGTTGTCGCGCTGGTTGACCCTTGGCCAACAGGTTTTTGCCTTTGAACTGCGCAATTGGTTGTAGGGGCGCTTTCGCTGCCCTACCTTTTCTGCCCCTTCTAGGCTGCCCGCAAACAACAAGGCCGCAAGCACTGCCTGCGGCCTTTGCGTCAGCGCGGGTCAACAGACCCTAGGCCTTAGCGGCCAATCATTTCGATGTCAGCGCGGCACAGGCCAATGTCGTCCAACTCGCGGGAAGACAGGGCATAAAGTGCGTTGCGTGTTTTGCGGGCGTTATTCCATGCCACGAATGCAGCAATGGGTTCAGCCACAAATTGTGCGGCGCGGAACATCAAAACAGCGCCGAGGGGCGCCACGCGGGTGGTCGTCTCAATCGAAGCCAAAGCGGTTGTCCTTTCAAGTTGTGCAGCAATACTGCGATGAATGTCATTTAGTATTGCTGCAGATGCAAAGCAATGGGGCTGCGCGCATGGCTGCATTGCGCCCTTTGCATGGCCAATGACTTAATTTTGCCACTATTTTTTAAGGGGTTTACCAATAATTGGGCGGATTTGTCGTTTTTCGCGCGGGCTTGGTCGTATGCTGCACCTGCAGCATTGCGCGCCTGCCAAACTGCCGCAAAAATTTCCCGGCTGGCGGATGTTCTCTTTTCGTGCTATTTCGATAAAAAGGGAAAAAAGTTTTGGCAAAGGCGGACAAATGCGGGTTTTGGGAATTGATCCGGGCCTTCGAAACCTTGGCTGGGGCGTGATTGATGTGACGGGTTCGCGCCTGACCCATGTCGCCAATGGCATTTGTCATTCAAAGGCGGGCGAGGGAGAGGGGGACATGGGCTTTCGCCTTGCCGATCTTCATGCGCAACTGACCGAGGTCTTTGGCCGCTATGCCCCCCATGCCGCCGCCGTTGAACATACCTTTGTCAATAAAGATGCCGTGGCCACGCTAAAACTGGGCCAAGCGCGCGGCGTGGCTTTGCTGGTGCCCGCGCAATTTGGCCTGTCTGTGGGCGAATACGCCCCCAATGCGGTAAAGAAATGCGTGGTGGGTGTGGGGCACGCCGATAAGGGGCAGGTCGAACAGATGGTGCGCATTCAGCTTGCAGGGGTGGTGATCGCTGGGCCCGATGCGTCGGACGCGCTGGCCATTGCCATTTGCCACGCGCATCATTTGCAATCGGCGGGGCGGCTGACGGCGGCGCTCAAATCGGCAGAATTGCGAAAGGTGGCGGGATGATTGGCAAAATATCGGGCCGTTTAGACTGGCGCGGCCCTGACCATGTGCTGATTGATGTGCGCGGGGTGGGTTACATTATATTTGTGTCCGACCGCACCCTTGCTGGCATGCCGCCCTTGGGGCAGGCGGTGGCGCTGTTCACCGAACTGGTCGTGCGCGAAGATTTGCTGCAATTGTTCGGCTTTGTCTCGATGATCGAAAAGGAATGGCACAAGCTGTTGACATCTGTTCAGGGCGTTGGCCCCAAGGCCGCCCTTTCGATGATGGGCGCGCTGGGCAGTGATGGCGTGGCCCGCGCGATCAATCTGGGGGATGTGCGCGCGATACAATCGGCGCAAGGCGTGGGGCCGAAACTGGCGCAGCGGGTTATACTAGAGCTGAAGTCGAAGGCACCCAGCCTGATGGCCTTGGGCAGCACCCTGTCGGGCGAGGCTGCGCCTGATGATGCCGATAGCGTGGTGGAAAACCTTATTCCCATGCCCCGCAAACAAGGCAAACCCAGCGCTGATGGTGCCGCCAGTGCCGCCCGCGCCAGTACGATGGCCGATGCCCTGTCGGCGCTGACCAACCTTGGCTATGGCACAGGCGACGCCGCCAGCGCGCTGGCCGCCATCACCACCGATGCGCCCAACCTTGACACCCAGTCCCTAATCCGCGCCGCCCTAAAGGCGCTGGCGCCGAAGGGGTAGAAATTGACATCCGACCCCACCCTGCGCCCTGATGCGCTGCCCGAAGACCTTGATCGCGCTTTGCGGCCCCAAACGCTCGCCGAGTTTGTGGGCCAAGCCGAGGCGCGGGCGAATTTGGCGGTGTTTATCGAATCTGCCAAAATGCGCGGGCAGTCGATGGATCACACGCTGTTTCATGGCCCGCCAGGTCTTGGCAAGACCACCCTTGCGCAGATTATGGCGCGCGAATTGGGGGTTGGCTTTCGGATGACCTCTGGCCCCGTGCTGGCCAAGCCCGGTGATCTGGCGGCCATCCTGACCAACCTAGAACCCCGCGATGTTTTGTTCATTGACGAAATTCACCGCCTATCCCCCGTTGTGGAAGAAGTGCTTTATCCCGCGATGGAGGATTACGCGCTGGATTTGGTCATTGGCGAGGGGCCTGCCGCGCGCACAGTGCGCATCGATTTGCAGCCCTTTACGCTTGTTGGCGCAACCACCCGCCTTGGCCTTTTGACCACGCCGCTGCGGGATCGTTTCGGCATTCCCACGCGCCTGCTCTTTTACACCGAAGAAGAGCTTGACCTGATCGTCGCGCGCGGCGCGCGGTTGATGGGCATTGCGTCTGACCCTGAAGGCGTGCGCGAAATTGCGCGGCGCGCGCGCGGCACCCCGCGTATTGCAGGGCGATTGCTGCGCCGTGTGATCGATTTTGTCACAGTCGAGGGCACGGGCCGCCTGACGCGCGAGATTGCCGACCGCGCGCTGACCCGCCTTGGCGTGGATAACCTTGGGCTGGATGGGGCGGATCGGCGCTATATGACCTTGCTGGCCGAACATTATGGCGGGGGGCCTGTGGGGGTGGAAACCATTTCGGCCGCGCTATCGGAATCGCGCGATGCGGTGGAAGAGGTGATCGAGCCGTATTTGCTGCAACAGGGATTGATCCAGCGCACCCCGCGCGGGCGGATGTTGGCGGCGCGGGCGTGGCGGCATTTGGGGCTGGATGCGCCGCGCGCGCCCAGCCAAAGCGATTTGTTCGAAGGCTAGGCGATGGACGAAAAGCCCACCCCCGAGACCGTGGCCGCGCTGTTCACCCGAAGCAACGGGGATTATGCCTTTGCCCGCTGGGGCCGCCCAATTGCGCCTGTGATCTTTGGCGTGGATGATGCCACGCTGGCCACGTTCAAAGGCGCACTACAGGCGATGGGTACGCTGGCCCGCCATTCCGTAGCAGAAACCGATCCTGAACTGGGCGCGAATTTGATGATTTTCTTCGCGCGCACATGGGATGAATTGCTAGATGTGCCGAACTTGGGCCAATTGGTGCCAGACCTTGCGCCGCTGGTGGCGCGGCTGAACGGGGCAGGGGCCAACCAGTATCGATTTTTCCGTTTTGATGCTCAGGGCGCTATTAAGGCCGCCTTTGTATTTTTGCGGATGGATGACCATTTGTCCCAAACCCCCGCGCAGGATTTGGCGCTGGCGCAGGCGGCGCACATCATGTGCCTGTGGTCTGACATCGCCTTTGCCGCCCGGCCTGTTTTGGCCGATGCGGGCGGTGTGGCGGTGCTGCGCGATGATATAGCCGCCGTGATCCGCGCCGCCTATGCCCCTGTTTTGCCGCATTTTTCCCGCGATGCATCCCATGCCCTGCGCCTATGGGCGCGGCTGTAGCCCATGCGCGAGGCCGATTTATACCCGCCCCTGAAGGCTTATTTGGAAGGGCAGGGATATGAGGTGAAATCCGAAATCGGCGCCTGTGATATCATGGCGCGGCGCGGCGATGCCCCGCCGTTGATTGTGGAAATGAAGCTGTCCTTTTCGCTGGCCTTGGTGCTGCAAGGCGTGGCGCGGCAGGGAATGTTTGATGTGGTTTATCTGGCAACCCCCATTGGCCCCAAGGGCTGGCCTGCAAGATATAAGGATATCATAGGGTTATGCCGCCGATTGGGCCTTGGGTTGCTGGCAGTGAAGGGGGACGCCGTTGAGGCGCATCTTGACCCCGCCCCCTATGCCCCGCGCAAAAATCTTATCCGCGCGGGCAAATTGCTGCGCGAGTTTGACCGCCGCGTGGGCGATCCCAATACGGGCGGCACGGCGGGGGTGCAGCGGATGACGCATTACCGCCAAGACGCGCTCCGCGTGGCGGCGGCGCTGAAAAATGGCCCCCTAAAGGCGCGGGATTTGACCACGCAAAGCGGGGTCAAGCGCGCTTGCCAGCTTGCGCGCGACGATCATTACGGCTGGTTTTTCCGCCCTGAAAGCGGCATCTATGCGCTGACGGATACAGGGCGCGCGGCGCTGGTATTGCATGGCGAAGAGATAGCCAAGCTATTGAAGGATAACGTAAATGCACAGCTTTGAATGCCACGTGTATTATGAAGATACCGATTTGGCGGGCATTGTCTACTATGCCAATTACCTGAAATTCATCGAACGCGCCCGCAGCGAATGGGTGCGGAGTTTGGGGAGAGATCAGGCCCAGCTAAAGGCAGAGGCAGGCCTTGTTTTTGCAGTGCGGCATTTGACGGCGGATTACCTGATCCCTGCCAAGTTTGATGATGTTTTGACCATTTCCACGGAAGTTTTGGAAGCCAAAGGCGCGCGGATGGTGCTGGATCAGCGGGTTTTGCGGGGTGGTGTTTTGCTGTTTGACGCAAAGGTTACGCTGGTTGCCATCGGGGCCAATGGCGCGGCGGCGCGGTTGCCGCAAGCCTTGCGCGCGGCGCTGGCCTAACCCCTTCGGCGCGGTTTTGCCGAAATGTGGCAAAGTGATGTTCATTTCCGTTCAGATGAGCTATACAAAAATGAATATCAGGGCGAATGTCCATCCAAACAAGAGCAGGCACAATGAACACAGACACCCTTGCCATAGCGCAGGAGATTGATTTCTCGCTGCTGGCCCTTTTCGCCCGTGCGACGCTGACGGTGAAAGTCGTGATGATCGGGCTGATGATTATGTCGTTTTGGTCGTGGTCGATCATCATCCGCAAACATCTTTTGTTTCGCCATGCGCGCGGCGAGTCGACGGAATTTGACGCGGCCTTTTGGTCGGGCGAACCGCTAGATGAGTTGTTTGATAAAATCGGCGGAAGCCCGCGCGGGGCATCGGAAAAGATATTTTCGGCGGGGATGCTGGAATGGCGGCGCAGTCACCGCGATGATGGGCGGCTGATTGCGGGCGCGCAGGCGCGCATTGACCGTGCGATGGATGTGGCCATTTCGCGCGAGGTTGAGGCGCTGAATTCTGGCCTGTCGTTTTTGGCAACCACTGGGTCCACTGCGCCCTTTATCGGGCTGTTTGGCACGGTTTGGGGCATTAAGCACAGCTTTGAGCAGATTGCCATTTCGCAAAACACCTCGCTGGCCGTTGTCGCCCCTGGTATTGCCGAGGCGCTGCTGGCCACGGGTATTGGCCTGATCGCTGCTATCCCTGCCGTGGTGTTTTATAACAAACTGAACTCGGACAGTGAAAAGATCGTCGGCGGATACGAGGCCTTTGCGGACGAGTTTTCGACCATTCTGTCGCGCCAGTTGGACGCATAAATCATGGCGGGCGGGGTTATCAAATCGGGCGGCAAATCGGGGCGGCGCGGGCGCGGTCGGCGCGGCGGCGGTGTCATGAGCGAGATTAACATCACGCCGTTTGTGGATGTGATGCTGGTGTTGCTGATTATCTTTATGGTGGCAGCGCCGATGCTGACGGTGGGCGTGCCGCTGGAATTGCCCGATACTGCCGCCAAAGCCATGCCAGACGAGCAGGAACCACCCCTGACCATTTCGCTGGCAGCCGATGGGCGGGTTTACATCCAAGAAACCGAAGTCAATGAGGCGGAACTGATCCCCAAGCTGGCCGCCATTGCGGCGGAACGCACTTCGGACAAGGTGTTTTTGCGCGCCGATGGGACGCTGGACTATGCCCGCGTGGCGGCCGTGATGGGCGCGCTGAATGCGGGCGGGTTTAACAATATTGGGTTGGTGACGGATTCGGGCGGATCGGCCATGGGTGGTAATGCGGCGGGTGGGAACTGACCCGTGGGCGTTTGGAGCGATATGGACACGGGCACAAAGGCATCTGCCATTGGCCACGGCGCGCTGATTGTCTGGGTGTTGCTGGGCGATGTTCTGTGGCCGTTTGATACGTCTTCTGCGCCCGAAACGGCCAATGTCTCGCTGATGAGCGAGGCGGATTTTGCCGCATTGCAAGCCAGCGCGCCTAAACCAGATGCGCCTAGTGAGGCCCCGCCCGCACCTGCCGAAGCGGCCCCGCCGCCGCCCAAGCCAGCCGAACCGCCAGCCGAGGAATTGCCGCAAGACCTGCCTGTGGCCGATGCGGCCCAGCCCGAAGATGCCCCCCCACCCGTGGCTCCAATAGCCGAGGTGGAACAGCCTATTCCTGTGCCGCAATCAGAAACCCCGCCCGCGCCGCGCCCGATGGATAGGGTAGCAGCCACCCCTGTGGACGAGCAGCCCGACACCCCCGATGTGGCCGATCAGGCAACCCCAGAGGTATCAGATGAGGCGCCCCCAGATGCCGAAGTCACGCCGACCGAGGAACCCGCCGCCGCCCCGCAGGAAGCGGCCCCCGTGGTGGTGACCGAGGCAGACCCTGCCCCAGAAGACGCACCGCAACTGGCCCCCACCACCAGCATTCGCCCCAAATCGCGCCCCGCGCGGCCTGCGGAAACACCGCCCCCAGATGCAGATGCCGAGGCGATTGCAGCGGCGCTGGCCGAGGCAACTGCGGATGCAACAACGGATGCACCCGCAGATGCGGCGGCTGAACCTGCCGCTGATGCGGGAGCATCTGCCGACATTCCCGAAGGCCCGCCTATGAGCGGCGGCGAGGTTGAGGGATTGCGCATTGCGATCAACCGCTGCTGGGTGACATCGACCCTATCGACCGAAGCAATGAACACCACAGTTACCCTGCGCGTGGAAATGAGCGAGGCGGGCAAGCCGACCTCGATTGAGATGACCAGCTTTGAAGGCGGGTCAGAGGCCGCCGCGCAAAAGGCTTTTGAGGCAGGTCGCCGCGCCGTCAACCGCTGCGCAGGGGCAAATGGCTATGACCTGCCGCCCGAAAAATACGGCCAATGGAATGTGCTAAATCTGATTTTCGATCCCAACGGAATGCGGTTAAGGTAAACCGCGCGCCCCAATCAAACCCCGTGCCTAAACGAGGATAAAATGACCAAGTTGACACATATTGCCGCCCTTGCCTTAATGGCGCTGACCGCGCTGACCGCGCTGGCGGCACCCGCGCGCGCGGAACTTACTCTGCGCTTTACGGACGGGGTGATTGAACCGATGCCCATCGCGATCCCTACCTTTATCGACGAGGGCGGCGCGGGGGATATTGCGGCCAGCCTGTCGCGCGTGGTGGCGGCGAATTTGGCGGGCACGGGCCTGTTTCGCGAAATTGGGGCAGAGGCCTATATCAGCCAAGTCACCGGCTTTGACGCGCCCATCGCCTATGCCGATTGGCAAGCGATCAATGCCCAAGCGCTGATTGTGGGGGCTGCCAGCGCGCAGGGCGATCAGATTGTGGTCAAATTCCGCGTGTTCGACGTGTTTTCGGGCGCGCAACTGGGGGATGGTTTGCAATTTGCCGCCCCTGCCGCCAGCTGGCGGCGCATGGCGCATAAGGTATCGGATGCGGTGTACAGCCGTATAACGGGAGAGGGGCCGTATTTCGACAGCCGCGTGGTGTTTGTGGCCGAATCTGGCCCCAAGAACCAACGTTTGAAGCGTTTGGCCGTGATGGATCAAGACGGCGCGAATGTGCAGTATTTGACCGATAGCAGTTCCATCGTGCTGGCCCCGCGCTTTTCGCCCGATGGTTCGCGCATTTTGTTCACCAGCTATGTGTCGGGCTTTCCGCAAATTTATGTGATGGATGTGGCGACGCTGCAAACCCGCAGCTTGGGCCAGCAAGAGGGCACGATGACCTTTGCGCCGCGCTTTTCGCCCGATGGGCAGCGCGTGGCGTTCAGTTTGGAACGGGGCGGCAATTCGGATATTTACACGCTGGATCTGAATTCGGGCCAGCTTGCGCAGCTGACAAACGCGCCGTCGATTGAAACCGCGCCGTCGTTTTCGCCCGATGGCAGCCAGATTGTGTTTGAATCTGACCGCACGGGCAACCAGCAGATTTACGTGATGTCCGCAGGCGGCGGCGAGGGCGTGCGGATATCGAACGGGCAGGGCCGCTATGGCACCCCCGTGTGGAGCCCGCGCGGCGATATGATTGCCTTTACCAAGCAGAACCAAGGCCGTTTCCACATTGGCGTGATGCTGACTGATGGCAGCGAAGAACGCCTGCTGACATCGTCGTTTCTGGACGAAGGCCCCACTTGGGCCCCCAATGGCCGCGTGCTGATGTTCACGCGCGAGAGTGCGGGGGCCGAGGGGCAGGCTCAACTGTACGCGGTGGATGTGGCGGGGCTGTCCTTGCGGCCTGTGCCGACTGAAGGGCCAGCGTCTGATCCATCATGGTCGCCGCTGTTGCCCTAGGGGGCGTGTGATCAGGGGGGGCGAAAATGGCTCACCCGCTGTAAATGCCCCGTGGCGATGATTTTGTGTTGATACTCCGGCTTGAGTACATATCTTCTGTACACCTGTCCGAACTGCGCGGGCGATTTGCTGGGGGCATGCACATGAGTACTTTTGGAAGCGTTTTTGAACTGTCGTGGTTAAGTGGCACGGATGGGTTTCAGATTAACGGCGAGGCGGCCAGCGACCGCGCTGGCGGCTCTGTCGCGTCGGCGGGGGATGTCAATGGCGATGGCTTTGATGATCTGATCATCGGGGCCGACTTGGCCGATCCGAATGGTAATTCCTCTGGCGCGTCTTATGTGGTTTTTGGGGCGGCGGGCGGATTTTCCGCAAGTTTCGATCTGTCCGCACTGACCGGCACCAACGGGTTTCAGATTAATGGCGAAGCGGAGTTTGACTTGTCTGGCGACTCGGTCGCCTCGGCGGGTGATGTCAATGGCGATGGATTTGATGATCTGATCATTGGGGCACAGTACGACAACCTTAATGGCGACAACTCTGGTGCGTCTTACGTAGTATTTTGGGCTGCAGATGGATTTTCGGCAAGTTTAGAGCTGTCGGCTCTGAATGGCACGAACGGGTTTCGGATAAATGGCGAGGCAGCGGACGACCGCGCTGGCGTCTGTGTCGCCTCGGCGGGCGATGTCAATGACGATGGGTTTGATGACTTGATCATTGGGACGCGCGGCGCCGACCCGAATGGGATGGGTTCTGGTGCGGCATATGTGGTGTTTGGTTCGGGGTCTGGGCTTTCGGCCAGTTTTGAGCTGTCCGATCTGAATGGCACCAACGGGTTTAAGATAAATGGTGAGGCAACGGGTGACTACGCCGGGCAAAATGTGGCCTCGGCGGGCGATGTCAATGGCGATGGGATTGATGATCTGATCATCGGAGCACGTTGGGCCCAACCTAATGGCAATTATTCAGGCGCGACATATGTTGTGTTTGGCTCGGCCAGCGCGTTCGACGCCAGTTTAGAACTGTCCGATCTGGATGGCACAAACGGGTTTAAAATTAACGGTCAGGCGGGTGACTACACTGGCGTCTCTGTCTCCTCGGCAGGAGATGTCAATGGCGATGGGATTGATGACCTGATCATTGGGGCAACTTATGCCAGCCCCAATGGCACAGCGTCTGGCGCGTCATATATAGTGTTCGGCTCGGGGGCTGGGTTTTCGGCGACGCTCGAGTTGTCCGATCTGGATGGCAGCAACGGGTTTAAGATTAATGGTAAGGCAGAGTATGACTACTCTGGCGCCTCTGTCGCCTCGGCGGGGGATGTTAATGGCGATGGATATGATGACCTGATCATCGGCGCTTCTAACGCTGATCCAAATGGCAACAGGTCTGGCGCGTCTTATGTGGTGTTTGGGACCGCGAGCGGCTTTTCGGCCAGTTTAGACTTATCCGATTTGGATGGTACCAACGGATTTCAGATTAATGGCGAGGCGGCTGATGACCGCGCGTCCTTTTCTGTTGCAGCGGCAGGCGATGTTAATGGTGATGGGTACGATGACCTGATTGTGGGGGCAGGTGGGGCCGATCCGAATGGCAGTAACTCTGGGGCGTCTTACATTATCTTTGGTAAGGCAACACAGGCAACGACGGGCGATGATGAATTGACAGGTGCTGGCGGTGCGGAAACCATTAGCGGCCTAGACGGGGATGACACGTTGTTGGGGATGGCTGGAAACGATCAACTTTTCGGCGGCGCGGATGACGACAGCTTGGGCGGCGGTGCGGGCAATGACAGCCTCGATGGCGGTGCGAACAATGACAGCCTTATCGGCGCGGCGGGCGCGGATACCATTATCGGCGCTACGGGCAATGACAGCCTAGACGGCGGAGCGGGCGATGACAGCATTACGGGCGGATCGGGATCGGATACGATCATTGGCGAAGTGGACAATGATACCGTCGATGGCGGCGCAGGGGCTGACAGGCTGTCTGGCGGCAGCGGTTCGGATACGATGATCGGCGGCGGGGACAACGACACGATCACGGGCGGCGCGGGGCGCGATGTTCTGACGGGCGGTTTGAACAACGATGTGTTCAAATTTACCGCGATGAATGAGATGACCCTGAGCGAGGCGACCACCGATAGGATTACAGATTTCAAACGTGGGCAGGATAAGATTGATCTTTCCACAATCGACGCCAGCACAGTTATGACGACGGATGATGCGTTTACCTTTCGGGGCAGCAAAGAGCTTAAGGAAAACAACGCGGGCGAAATCAACTTTAAGAAATTCGATAATAAAGGCACAACCAACGATTACACGCTGGTCTACATCGACACCGACACCGACACCGACACAGACCGCGCGGCGGAAGGCGTGATCAAGGTGATCGGCCTGCATGATTTCACGGCGGCGGATTTTATTCTGTAAATGGGGGCGGATTTGCGGCCTTGGATCGGGGGCGTTGGATCGGGGGCCTTGGACCCGGGGGCCTTGGATCAGGGGCGAGCAGACTTTGGCGCACGGTTTTGTGAAAACTTACACAGGCGATTCCCAAGCCCGTGTAAAGCTGCTATAAAGCCCAAAATCGAGCCGTTAACACAGGAAAACCTGACATGAATATAACGACAAAACTATTGATTCTGGTGGCTGCGCTGGGCCTTGCTGCTAGTAAA
>CAMAWZ010000016.1 GCA_945861995.1 Pseudorhodobacter antarcticus | reverse complement strand
GTGTGGGCGGCGCGTTGATTGGCGGGCTGGTCTTGCAGGGCCTATCGATGATTGCGGGGATGCTATCGGGCTTTGTGGGCGCGGTGCTGGGCGCGGTATTGCTGATTTGGGCCTATAAAACCTATATCGCGAAATAATCAGTCTAGGCTGCGGATCAATTCGCCAAAGCGGTACGTTTTGCCGCCCGCATCGCCCCATGCCAAGCGGCCCTGCCATGCGGCGAAAATCAGGCCAGCCGTGTTGCGCGCTGAAATCCCACCCCCGAAATGGGCGGCCAAAATCGCCTCAACCTCGGCGCGATAGGCACTGGCTGCGGCGCGCGCCTCGGGGATGCGCAGGCTGTGCGCCAAAAGCGCGGACAAATCGGCAAAATCGGCCTGAAGTTTTAGAAATTCCTGCACGTCTTTGGGGCTGCGGCCCATGTCCTGCGCGGCGCTTTGCGCCAGTTTGGTCAGATCGGCCCATGTGGCCTGCAGCGCCGCGCTGACCATGGCGGGTTGGCTGCCAAATCGCAAAACCAGCGCAGGGGCAGACAGGCCCGTTGCACCCGCCACTTCGCGAAAGGATACCGCCTTTTCCCCGCTGCGCAGCAACCGCTCGCGCACGACGACAAGAATGGCAGCATCAGATATAAGTTTTGTGCGGGACATTCTTTCAATATGAACGATCGTTCCGATTTTTCAAGTCAAAGTTGCGCGATTGCTGGACAGTTGGGGTTGAATTTGCCAATCTGCCCAAAATTTGGGGGCAGGGCCATGGATGAAGATGATGACATCGGCGAGGATATTGCCGAGGCGATGGGACGCAAACCATCGTCAAAACCCCTGCCATCCACCCCCGAGGAGATCGAGGCGCTGATGCGCCGCCAAAAGCGCAATCTACGCCGCGCATGGGCCGATGGGTATTTGCTGGCCGTCTGCGCCATGCTGAAGCCTGGGGATTTGGCGCTGGATTTGGGCGCGAATATGGGCGTGGTCAGCGATAAACTGGTCGCGACGGGCGCAGATGTGATTGCATACGAGCCTGACCCATTTGCCTTTGGCAAGCTGCAAGAGCGCTTTGCAGGCGTGGCCAATATCACGCTGGTCAATGCGGCTGTTGGGGTGGGCAGTGGCACAGTGCGGCTGATGCGGGCGGATAATTTTGCCGCCAACCCCGAAGGTGCATCGGTGAAAAGCACAATTTTGGACGGCGGGCGGCGGATTGATGCAGAGAATTCTATCGAAGTGCCGCTGCTGGATTTTCCAACCCTGCTAAAGGGTTTTGTCGCAGATCGCGGCGAAGTCGCCTTTGTGAAGATGGATATTGAAGGGGCAGAATTGGAAATTCTGGAAGCCATGCACACGGGGGGGCTGTTCGCCCATACGCGCTGTCTTGTCGCCGAAACACACGAGCGTAAGTTCAAGGATTTGCGCGCAAGGTACAAGGCGCTGCGCGCGGATGTTGCCGCCAATTACCACGCTGGAAAGGTCAATCTGGATTGGATTTAGCTTAATTCTTTTCAGGCGCATCCGCATTCATTTTTGGCGCGTCCGCGCGGGGCGGCATGGATTTGTAGACGGGCAAGCGCCAGCCAAAGCCGATAGACCCCGCCCGCAAAATCAGCGTGACAGCCGCGCAGATCAACAGCGCCGTGCGCAGATCTAGCCCCACCCATACCGCCAGCAGCGCAGCGCCAGCCCCCGCAAAGGCGGCGGTTGCGTAAATCTCGCCCTGTTTTAGCACAAGCGGCACTTCATTACAGACCACATCGCGCATCAGCCCACCCAAAACTCCCGTAATCACCCCCATCACCAGCACCACGGGCCAGCTTTGCCCCATACCCAGCGCCACGCCCACACCCGCAGGCACGGCCACGGCACGGGCCAATGCATCCAGCCAAAGTATGGCGCGGTAGCGGCTTTCACGGCGGTGGGCGGTAAAGAACACCGCCACCGCCGCCAAAACGGCCCCCAGCAGGATAGACGGGTCAGCGACCCAGAACACGGCATCGCGGTTGAGCAGCACATCGCGGGTCGTGCCGCCGCCCACCGCCGTCAGACACGCGATAAAGATAAACCCCACAATATCCAACTGGCTGCGCGAGGCGACAAGCGCCCCCGTCAGGCCAAAAACCGCGACCGCTGCGACATCAAGGATATACAGCAGCGTCATGCCGCCCCCAGCGTCATGCTGCCCCCGTTGATTTCGGGACAGTTGTTCTTGGCTTAAACGGGGCCATGCCTGCGCGGGCCAGCTCATCTGCGCGTTCATTCTCGGCGTGGCCAGCGTGGCCCTTGATCCATGTCCAGGTCACGCTGTGGCGCGATTGGGCGGCGTCCAGCCGCTGCCACAGATCAACGTTTTTCACGGGCGATCCCCCCGCCGTGCGCCAATTCTTGCGCTTCCAGCCATGGATCCATTCCGTCACGCCATTTTTGACATAGGCAGAATCGGTGACGATGGTCAGATCGGATGGTTTGGTCAGCGCCTCTAGCGCAGAAATTGCCGCCATCAATTCCATGCGGTTGTTGGTGGTATCCGCCTCACCGCCTTGCAGGGTGCGCTCTTTAATCACAGCGCCGCCCTCGCGCGCCAGCAGCAGCACGCCCCAACCGCCAGGGCCAGGGTTGCCCGAACAGGCCCCGTCGGTATAGGCAAAAAGATCGGCCATCACTGGGGCTGCACGGCGCGCGATTTGGCCTCGTCAATCGCACCTGCGGGGGTAAAGGCGCGCAGCACGTCAATTGCGGCAATGGTGCGGGCGGCGTCAGCCTCGGTGGGGAAGGGGGGCAGCAGCAGGGCCGCGCCCGCGCCGTCAAACACCTGCGCAGTGGTCGATCCGCCGCCAACGGGCGGTTCAAAAAGCTGGGCCACGGGTTGCGCCGCCAAATCGGCGGCAATGGGGGCAAGGGCGGCTTGCAGCGCGGCAAGTCGGTCTGCGGGCAGCTTATCGCTGCGTGTGGCGCAATCGGGGGCCACATCGCCATACCCTTTGCAATAGCGCGTGGCCACTGTGCCATCTGCGGCAAAGGTCACATCATAATGCCACGCATAGATCGGCGGCAAGGTGCCACTGTTTTCGGAATAGGTGGCCAGCAGATCACCCGCAAAGGCGGTGGTTGTGGTCAGGCCAAGGGCGCAGGCAAAGGACAGGGCGGCGAACATATCATACGATTTCATTTTACATTCCACATGGGTTAATTGGACAAGATAGCAATCGCCAAGCAAGCCAGCACCACCGCAGTCAGCAGGCTGCGCAGGCGCATCCACCAAGGCGGGGCAAAGCCCGCCCGCGCAAAACTCCAGTCCAGCGCCAGTAGGGCGGCAAAGCCAATGGCAAGGGTGGCGGGTTCGCGGGCATCGGGCAGGAACGAGGCGAAAAACACCCACAGCGCGGGGGCGGTCGATGCGGCATAGGCCCAAAACCCCGCATTGCCGCGCGCGGCAAAGCCCCACAAAACCCCCGCCATAAAGGCCAAGATCACGCGGCCATAGGCCAGCATCACCATCTGCCCATAGCCCGACAAAGGCAGGTTAAACCCGCCCATCGGATAGGTGGGCCGCAGCGCAATCACGGCGGCGGCGGCGATAAAGGGGATTAGGCCCGCTAGGCCCAGCAGCAGCGCAGGTTTGGGAATCATACCGCCTCGCGCAGAATTCGCGGTACTTTGAACTCCACAGCCTCGACCGCCGTTTCCACCAATTCCACTGTCACATCGAACCGCGCGCGAAAGGCGTCAATGACTTCGTTGACCAAAACTTCAGGGGCCGATGCGCCCGCCGTCAGGCCCAGTGCGCGAATGCCTTCCAGCGCGCGCCAGTCAATTTCGCTGGCGCGTTGGATCAACTGCGCATAGGCGCAGCCCGCATTCGCCCCCACCTCGACCAAGCGGCGCGAGTTGGAGGAATTGGGCGCGCCGATCACCAAAAGCGCATCAATCTTGCCCGCAATCGCCTTGACAGCGGCTTGGCGGTTGGTGGTGGCGTAACAGATGTCTTCTTTGTGCGGGCCAACAATGGCGGGAAAGCGCGCGTGCAGGGCGGCAACAATGCCAGCGGTATCATCCACCGAAAGGGTGGTTTGCGTGATATAGGCCAGTTTGCCCGCATCTCGCGGGGCAAGGTGCGCCACATCTTCGGCGGTTTCCACCAGCAGCACCTCACCTTCGGGCAATTGGCCCATCGTGCCGATGGTTTCAGGGTGGCCCGCATGGCCGATCATCACCATTTGCAAGCCCGCCTCATAATGGCGCTGCGCCTCGTTATGCACTTTGGTCACCAAGGGGCAGGTGGCATCCACTGCGATCATTTGGCGGGCATTTGCCGCCGCTGGCACAGATTTGGGCACGCCGTGGGCCGAAAACACTACGGGGCGGTCGGTGGGGCATTCGTCTAATTCTTCGACAAATACCGCGCCTTGCGCGCGCAGGGCATCCACGACAAATTTGTTATGTACAATCTCGTGGCGCACATAAACGGGCGCGCCCCATTTTTGCAGCGCCAGTTCAACGATTTTGATGGCGCGGTCGACGCCTGCGCAAAACCCGCGCGGGGCGGCAAGGTACAGTGTCAGCGGTGGCAGCGCACTCATGTCTCATCCTATGGTTTTTGCAAACTTTAGGCGGGCTTGGCGCGCAGGTCTAGGCCTTGTCGCGGCGCAGATGCTATTTTGCAGTTGCGGATTCGGCCTCGTAGTCGGGGCGCGGTTCGCGCGGGGGGCGGCCAATGACATCGCGCAGCTCGTCCAGCTCGATGAAATTGTCGCATTGGCGGCGCAGCTCGTCCGAAATCATCGGCGGCTGGCTGCGAATGGTTGAAACGACCGACACGCGCACGCCTTGGCGCTGCAAGCTTTCGATCCGCGGGCGGAAATCGCCATCGCCCGAAAACAGCACGATATGGTCAACATGTGGGGCCAGCTCCATCGCATTGACGGTCAGTTCGATGTCCATATTGCCCTTAACCTTACGGCGGCCCATCGAATCGGTGTATTCTTTGGCGTTTTTGGTCACCATGGTAAAGCCGTTGTAGTTCAGCCAATCAACCAAGGGCCGCAGGGGCGAGTATTCGTCATTTTCCAGCAGCGCAGTGTAATAAAAGGCGCGTAGCAATTTGCCGCGCCGCAAAAATTCGGTGCGCAACAATTTGTAATCTATATCAAATCCCAGCGCCTTGGACGCCGCGTATAGGTTTGATCCATCGATGAATAATGCAAGCCTCTCGTCTTTGTAAAACAAAATTTACCCCTTTTTCTCTGTCACTTTGTCAAATGCGCTGTCGCAAAACCTTACCGCAAATCTGCCCGTTAACCATATGTCTAGCATTTTCGGCAAATGGATACCTTGCAGAATAATTAGTATATATCAGGATAATCTGACTAGGCAAGCGGGGCGCTATGATTTTACAAGCGGTGATAGAAAATGCCCAAAAAGGTAGCATGATATGCATGTGTTAATCGCGCTGGGGGCGAATTTGCTTCATAAAGGCGTCTCGCCACACGAAACGCTTGTCCAAGCGTTGCATGATATTGAAATCGAAGGATTTTCGATGATGCAGTGCAGCCGCCATTTCCAAACACCTGCCTTTCCAGTGGGGTCGGGGCCAGATTACGTCAATGCGGCGGCGCACCTGCAGATTGCGGGCAGCCCAACGCCCGAGCAGGTCTATGCCCGCTTGGCAAAGATCGAATCCGCCCATGGGCGCGAACGGGTGCAGCGCTGGGGCGGGCGGACGCTGGATATTGACCTGCTTTCGATGGATGACCGCATCGCGCCCGACGCTGCCACGTTTTTGCACTGGGCTAATCTGGAAAGCGCCGCGCAGCGCCTGACCGCCCCAGACCACATGATTGTGCCTCATCCGCGCCTGCACGAACGCGCCTTTGTTTTGGTGCCGCTTCTGGACATTGCGCCAGAGTGGCGGCATCCTGTTTACGGGCAAACTGTGCGCCAGATGCACGATGCGCTGCCAAAGATCGAGCGTGACAGCGTGGTGCCGCTGACTGCCTAACATCGGATCGATTAGACCCTTGTCACTTGTATAAATCCCGCCTAGGAAAGCGTTTTCAAAGCCCTTCCTGTATTGGAGTGTCCCTATGGCCCGCGTGACGGTAGAAGATTGCGTTGACAAAGTTCCGAACCGGTTTGAACTGGTGATGCTGGCCGCGCACCGCGCCCGCGAGATGCAGGCAGGATCAAACCCCACGGTTGACCGCGACAATGACAAGAACCCCGTCGTTGCCCTGCGCGAAATTGCCGAGGAAACGCAGCTTGCCGAAAGTCTGCGCGAGCGGATGATCGAAAGCTATCAGACCCAGATCGAGGTTGACGAGCCTGAAGAAGATCAGATGGCGCTTTTGATGACGGGCGATATTGACCGCCCCGCCCATGATGACATGAGCGAGGAAAAACTGTTGCGTGCCCTGATGGAAGCGCAAGGGGAGAACTAACACGGAACGCGCGGGCGATGATGCCCATCGGGGCAAGCAGATGATCGATGTCGAAGACCTGATCGCCCTGGTTCGCAACTATAACCCGCGCAGCAATTCCGACCTGATCCGCGCCGCCTATGCCTATGGGCGCGATATGCACGACGGCCAGCTTCGCAAATCGGGCGAGCCGTATTTCACCCATCCTGTCGCCGTTGCCGCCATTTTGACCGAGCAGCATTTGGATGATGCCACCATCATCACAGCGCTTTTGCACGACACCATCGAAGATACCAAATCCACCTATACCGAGGTGGATCGACTGTTTGGCGGCGAGGTTGCCGAATTGGTCGATGGCGTGACCAAGCTGACCAATTTGCAGTTGTCATCAACCGAAAGCCAGCAGGCGGAAAACTTTCGCAAGCTGTTTATGGCCATGTCCAAAGACCTGCGGGTGATTTTGGTAAAACTCGCCGACCGTTTGCACAATATGCGCACCATCAAATCGATGAAGCCTGAAAAGCAGGCGCAAAAAGCGCGCGAGACGATGGAGATTTACGCCCCCCTTGCAGGCCGCATGGGGATGCAATGGATGCGCGAGGAATTGGAAGACCTGTCCTTTCGCGTGATCAACCCAGAAGCGCGCAGTTCGATCATTCGGCGCTTTTTGATGCTGCAGCGCGAGGCGGGCGATGTGGTGCACCAGATCACGGGCGATATCATGACCGAACTGGACAAGGTGCAGATCGATGCATCGGTTTACGGGCGTGCGAAAAAGCCCTATTCGATTTGGCGCAAGATGCAGGAAAAGGATTTGGCCTTTTCGCGCCTGTCCGACATTTACGGCTTTCGCGTGATTTGCCGCGATGTGGGCGATTGTTACCGCATTTTGGGGGTTATTCACCAACGCTGGCGCGCGGTGCCGGGGCGGTTTAAAGATTACATCAGCCAGCCCAAGGGCAACGGCTATCGGTCTATCCATACCACGGTGTCTGGCCGCGATGGCAAGCGAGTCGAGGTGCAGATCCGCACCCGCGAGATGCACGAAGTGGCCGAGGCAGGGGTGGCTGCGCATTGGTCATACCGCGAAGGTGTGCGCGCCAAAAACCCCTTTGCCGTTGATCCTGCGCGCTGGATCGCGTCCATGACCGAACGGCTGGACGAAGGGGACACGTCCGAATTTTTGGAAAACGTCAAGCTCGAGATGTATTCTGACCAAGTGTTCTGTTTCACGCCCAAGGGCGATGTTATTCAGTTGCCGCGCGGGGCAACGCCGCTGGATTATGCCTATTCCATCCACACGCGCATCGGCAATATGTGCGTGTCGGCCAAAATTGACGGCATCCGCGTGCCATTGTGGACGCGCCTGAAGAACGGCCAATCGGTCGAGATCATCACCGCCGAAGGTCAAAAGCCGCAAGTGTCGTGGATTGATATTGTCACCACGGGCCGCGCCAAAGCCGCCATTCGGCGCAGTTTGCGCGAAGAGGATCGCGGGCGGTTCATGCGTTTGGGCCAAGAGTTGGCGCGCGCAGCCTTTGAGCACGTGGGCAAAAAGGCCACCGACAAGGCGCTGCGCACAGGAGCCAAGCTGCTGGGCTATAGCGACGATGAAGATTTGCTGGCCGCCCTTGGCAGTGCCGAGATTACGGCGCGCCGCGTGGTCGAGGCGCTGTATCCTGATCTGTCGGCCAAGGCGGGCGACGAGGTGGACAGCACCCGCGCCGTGGCCGGCCTGACCGCCGATCAAAGCTTTGTGCGCGCGCCCTGCTGCCAACCCCTGCCGGGCGAGCGGATTGTCGGCATTACCTATCGCGGGCGCGGGGTTTTGGTGCATTCCATCGACTGCCCCGCCTTGGCCGAACTGGAAGATCAGCCCGCGCGCTGGGTGGATTTGCACTGGCATTCGGGCCGCCATGCGGCGGTGAACACTGTCACGCTGGATGTGGCCATCGCCAATGATACGGGCGTTCTGGGCCGTATCTGCACCCTTGTCGGCGAGCAAAAGGCCAATATTTCTGATTTGCGGTTTACCGAAAGGAGACCAGATTTTTATAGGCTTTTCATTGACGTGGATTTGCGCGACGTTGAACACTTGCACATGGTGATGACAGCGCTTGAGGCAGAGACGGATGTGGCGCAGGTGACGCGTCACAGAGATGTCACGCGCAAGCCTTAGGAGGCGGCAACACGGATGAAGAAAGTAGGATGGCGTGGTATTTAAGCGTGCAAAACCATTGGGATGGGGCGCTTGGCTGGTGGGCATGGTCTATCCGCGCGGCGGGTTCATGCGCGCAACGCGCTATGTGATGCACCGCATGTCGCGCCTGCCCGATGATCCCTACCGCGTGGCGCGCGGCGTCTTTGCAGGGTGTTTTGTCGGGTTTTTGCCCTTGCCTGGCTTGCAGTTTCTGGCGGCTTGGGGTGCGGCGCTGTTGATGCGCGGCAATATTTTGGCCGCCCTGCTTGGCACGTTTAATACCAATCCCATTACGACGCCCTTCTTTGCGGTGTTTTCCCTATCGTTTGGCCATTGGATTTTGGGCATCGAAGCACCGCTAAGCGCGCGCGGTATTGGCAGCGCCTTTGCCAATGCGGGCAGCGATTTGTGGCGCAATTTCATGGCCATGTTCAACGATGACAAAATGCAGTGGGATGGGCTGCTGCGGTTTTGGCATGACATTTATGTGCCCTATTTCATTGGGGCCTTTATCGCGGGTTTTGTGCTGTCGGTGATCGCCTATTACTTGACGATCCCGATTGTGCGCGCGTATCAAAAGGCCCGCGCGGCCAAGGCCGAAGAGCGCAGCGAAAAGCGCGGGCGGCTGCGGTCTGCCATTGTGGCGGCGGCAGCACGGGTCAAACCACGCCGCGAAAACGGAGAGGCAGAGGACAGCCATGACAACACCTAAACTGCGTCTTGGGGTGAATATTGACCACGTGGCAACCCTGCGCAACGCGCGCGGCAGTGCGTGGCCCGATCCGCTGCGCGCGGCCCTTTTGGCCGAGGCTGCGGGCGCCGATGGCATCACCGCCCATTTGCGCGAAGATCGCCGTCATATTCGCGACGCAGATATGGACGCGCTGCGCGCGGGCATTGGCATTCCTTTGAATTTCGAATGCGGGGCCACGCCGGAAATGCAGGCGATTGCCTTGCGCCTGAAACCCCATGCTGTCTGCCTTGTGCCCGAAAAGCGCGAAGAACGCACCACTGAAGGCGGCCTTGATGTGGCAGGCGATGACAATCGTCTGGCGGCCTATATCGCGCCCTTGCGCGATGCGGGCTGCCGCGTATCCCTGTTCATCAGCCACGATCCCCGCCAAATTGAGGCCAGCGCGCGCATTGGCGCGGCGGTGGTGGAACTGCACACAGGCCATTATTCCGACCTGCACGCCGAGGGGCGGGAGGAGGAGGCGCAGGCCGAATTGCAGGCCCTGCAACGCGGCGCGGCGCTGGCCCATTCGCTGGGCCTAGAGGTACACGCAGGCCACGGGTTGACCTATGATAACGTGGCCCCCATCGCGGCCATTCCCGAAGTCATGGAGTTAAACATCGGCCATTTTCTGATGGGCGAGGCGGTATTTTTGGGCCTTGGCCCCGCCATCGAAGAAATGCGCCGTCTGATGGATTTGGCGCGGGCGGGCCAATGACTGTAGGCTGCCTATGATCCTTGGCATCGGCGCTGACCTTGCCAATATCGAACGCATCCAAGGCACGCTCGACCGCTTTGGTGACCGTTTCCGCACCCGCGTCTTCACTCCGCTGGAACAGGCCAAAGCCGCCAGCCGTCCGCAGGGCGAGGCGGCCACCTATGCCAAACGCTGGGCTGCCAAAGAGGCCTGTTCCAAGGCGCTGGGCACTGGCCTTGCGATGGGTATATCTTGGGTTGATATGGCCGTATCCAACATGCACACGGGCCAGCCCGTCATGCATTTAACAGGCTGGGCGGCCGCGCGTTTGGCGCAGATGACCCCCGCAGGACACGAGGCAGTTGTGCATTTGACCTTGACCGATGACCATCCTTGGGCGCAGGCCTTTGTGGTGATCGAAGCGCGGCCTATAGCCTAATGCGCCGCCAAAACAGGGCTGCGGCAAACTTGACTCTTACCCCATGCGCGCGCATTAAACGGCATCAATGAACAGGAGCGCCACACATGGCCACCGCCGCAAAAGAAGAAACTTGGGTCGATCATGTAAAAACCGTGGTCTATGCGCTGCTGATCGCGGGGGTGTTTCGCACCTTGTTCTTCCAGCCGTTTTGGATCCCGTCCGAATCGATGAAATCGACCTTGCTGATTGGCGATTTTATCTTTGTGAACAAAATGGCCTATGGCTATTCCAAGTATTCCTGCCCCTTTGCAATCTGCCCCATTTCGGGCCGCATTCTGGCCAGTGATCCCGCGCGCGGCGATGTGATTGTGTTTCGTCACCCGCACAACGGCAGCGATATGGTCAAGCGGTTGATCGGCCTGCCTGGCGATCAAATTCAGGTCAAGCAAGGGATTTTGTACATCAACGGCGCTGTCGCCCCGCAGATGGCCGACGGCGTGTTTGAAGAAATCAACGAGTCGCAAGGCCCGATGCGCAACCGCCCGGGCTGTGCCAATGCCCCTGTGGAAGATGGCGCAATCTGCCAAAAGCCGCGCAACATCGAAACCCTGCCCGAAGGCAAAAGCCATGCCGTGCTGAACATTGCAGATGGGATGGGCGCCGATGATACAGGCGTGTTCACCGTGCCCGAAGGCAATTACTTTTTCATGGGCGATAACCGCGATAACAGTCTTGATAGCCGATTTGACCCCGCGCGGGGCGGCGTTGGTTTTGTGCCTGCCGAATATCTGTTGGGCCGTGCGGATCGGGTGATGTTCTCTTCGGCGGGCACATCGATGCTGATGTTTTGGACATGGCGCAGCGACCGCTTTTTCCACGCGGTGCAATAACGTTTTATGACTGCGCTTGCATTTCTATTCAGTTTCGCGGGCACCGCCTCGCGCTTTGCGGCGGTCTGCGTGGCGCTTGCTGCGCTGATTGCGCATGTTTGTATGCGTGTTCTGGTTCAAATCGCGCCGATGCACGCGCGCTTTGCGTATCCTATTTTGGCACTTTTTGCGGTTGTTTTGCTCGCCGTATCGGCGCGCAGGCTGTATGATGCGGGCACGTCCAGAGGCTGGGCGCTTGTGACGCTGATCCCAGGTTGGGGGCTTGCAGCAGCGCTGATCATTGCGCTGTTGCCTCAGCGGCGCGGGTGGCTTTGGGCCAATAACGGCGGGCGCGGGGCAGGCTTGGCCCTCATCATGATCGTGCTGATGTTGGGGGTGTTGCGCGTCTGGTGGGTACCTTTTGCCGTGGTCAGCGAAAGCATGAAGCCGACGCTTTTGGTTGGGGATTATGTCATTGCCAAGGCTGCCGCGCCCGTGACGCGCGGCGATATTGTGCTGATGCATCGCGGCAGCGATGGCGCGCAGGACATCAAACGGGTGATTGGTTTGGCGGGCGATATTGTGGCGCTGCGCGGCGGGCAAGTCTGGCTGAACGGCGCGGCGTTGCTGCAACTGCCGCAAGGCGATTTTGTCGAAGTGATGGGGGTGCAAGGCCCCCTTGGCGAGCGTCCGCGCTGCGAAAATGGTTTGGTGGGCATTGGGGCGATCTGCCGAAAATCGCGACTGCGCGAGGTGCTGCCCAGTCGGCGCGGCTATCATGTCTTGAACATTGAAACGGGCGGCATGGGCGACGATATGGCCGAGGTTACCGTGCCGGACGGCGCGCTGTTTGTGCTGGGCGATAACCGCGACGCCAGCATGGACAGCCGATTTGCTTTGGGTCTGGGCGGGCTGGGATTTGTGCGCGAAACATCGGTTTTGGGGGTTGCAAAGCGGGTGATGCTTTCTTCGGACGCACGCTTTATCATAGCACCATGGACACTGCGGCTGGGCCGCTTTTGGAGTGCGTTAGACCGATGAAGCTATCGGCGGATCTTCTGGCTTTTGCGCGGCGCATTGGCCATGAATTTGCCCAGCCTGCGCTGCTGGTGCGGGCTGTGACCCATGCCTCGCTGTCCAGCCCCACGCGCCCCGATAATGAACGGCTGGAATTTTTGGGCGACCGTATCTTGGGCCTTGTGATGGCCGAGGCGCTGCTGAAAGCCGACCCTCATGCCAGCGAAGGCCAGCTTGCCCCGCGCTTTAACGCGATGGTGCGCAAAGAAACCAACGCCGATGTGGCGCGGGAAATTGGTCTGGGCGAGGTGCTGAAACTTGGGCGCTCGGAAATGATGTCGGGCGGGCGGCGGCGCGATGCGCTGCTGGGGGACGCGATGGAGGCCGTGATTGCCGCCGTTTATATGGACGCGGGATTTGACGCGGCGCGCGCGCTCGTGCTGCGCCTGTGGGGCGCGCGGATTGGCGGCGTGGCGCAAGATGCGCGCGATGCCAAATCTTCTTTGCAAGAATGGGCGCAAGGGCGCGGCATGGCCCCGCCCGCCTATGTGGAATTAGAACGATCCGGCCCTGATCACCAACCGATCTTTACGGTCGAAGTGCGCCTTGAAAACGGCGAGGCAGAGCGCGCCGAGGCAGGCAGCAAACGCATCGCTGAACACTCCGCCGCAAAGGCACTGCTGGCGCGGATGGAGGGGTAGGGTTTGGCATGACGAAAGACAGCTTCAAACAGACACATGGCCAAGCTTATTCCAAGTTCGGCCCTGACACGCAAAAAGATGATGCTACGCAGTGGTTGGACGAGAACCACGCGGCGCTGGCATGTTTTAATGCGTGGGCCTAAAAGAACGGCTTGACGTTGGAAGAGTGTCGGCAGTTTTGATTGGATGAAATACTTGAACGGCATTTAGGCGGCGCTCAAGCGACTCTTACCCCTCAAACGCGATTGATCTTCCACCCGCCCCCCTTTTGCAGTAAGCGGCAGGCTTATCACCAAGAGGTTCCTATGTCAGATACTCCCGACACCACCCCAACCCGCGCAGGATTTGTGGCGTTGATAGGCGAGCCGAATGCGGGCAAGTCCACGCTGCTGAACCGCATGGTCGGGGCGAAAGTGTCGATTGTCACCCATAAGGTGCAGACCACGCGCACGCGCATTCGCGGAATCGCCCTCGAGGGTGCGTCGCAGATTGTGTTTGTCGACACGCCGGGCCTGTTTCGCCCGCGCCGCCGTTTGGACCGCGCGATGGTCAAGGCAGCATGGGGCGGGGCGGCGGATGCTGATGTGATCGTGCTGCTGATCGAGGCGCAGCGCGGGCTGACCGCAGGGGTTGACAGCATTATCGAACGGATGCGCGACCAAATCCCGCAGGGGCGGCCCGTGGCGCTGGCGATCAATAAGATTGATCGCGTCAAGGCCGAGGTGTTGCTGGCCCTGACAGAGCGGATGAACGAGGCGTATGGCTTTGTGAAAACCTTTATGATTTCCGCCGAAAAGGGTTACGGCGTGCAGGATCTGAAGGAATGGCTGGCGGCCGCGGTGCCTGCAGGCGCGTGGTTTTACCCCGAAGATCAGCTTGCCGATATGCCGATGCGGATGATTGCGGCGGAAATGACGCGCGAAAAGCTGACCCTGCGTTTGCACGAAGAATTGCCCTATCAGTTGACGGTGGAAACCGAAGCTTGGGAAGATAAGCCTGACGGCACAACCCGCATTGACCAAGTGGTTTATGTGGCCCGCGATGGGCACAAGGGCATTGTTCTGGGCAATAAGGGCGAGACGATTAAGGCCATCGGCCAATCCGCCCGCGCGGAGATTTCCGAATTTTTGGGGCGCACTGTGCATTTGTTTTTGCAGGTGAAAGTGCGGCCTAATTGGTTGGACGAGCCAGAGCGATTTAAGGAAATGGGGCTGGAGTTTCGCGATGGCGATGCCTGATAGGCCAGCGCGCATCGCGGGCGGCGGACGCTGCGCGGCAGGTATTTTTGCCGAAATGAAAGCCGCGTGAGCGGGGCGCGTCTGACGGCGGGGCTTTGGGTTTCGGCCTATCTGAACCGTTTGCGGCTGGCAGGGATGGCGGCCTATGTTATGGCCAAGGGCGATGCAACTGCCGGGGCGGTGGTGGTGAAAGTCGCCAGCATGGACGGGGCCGCGCGCCTGTTTGAGCGGCGTTTCGATCTGGAGCAAGACCGTCGAATATGGAGCGTTTTGGCGACTGGGGCCGAGGGTGAGATGGATGCCATTTTGTCCCGCGCCCGCGCGCGCGACCCCGATTTATGGGTGATCGAGATCGAAGATCGCGCGGGGCGGCATTTGCTGGATCAAGAGGGGCTGGACTAGCGCGCGCGGCCGCGCAACACTGCCCCTATGGAATGGCACAATTATGGAATGGCACAGTGAAGGCGCGATATTGTCCATGCGCCCGCATGGCGAAAGCGCAGCGATCATCGAAGTTTTGACGCAGTTGCACGGCCGCCATGCAGGCGTGGTGCGCGGCGGTGCTTCGCGCCGTATGGCTGCGCATTTGCAGGCGGGGGCGCAAGTGGCCGTGACATGGCGCGCGCGTTTGGGCGAGCATATGGGTGCCTTTACCGTGGAGCCAATCCGCGCACGGGCGGGGATTATGGGCGATGCGCTGGGTTTGGCGGGGCTGAATGCTGTGTGCGCGCTGCTGCGCGTGGGGCTGGCCGAACGTCAGCCGCTGGGGGCGTTTTACGCGCAAACGATGGCCCTTTTGGACGCGATGGAGGCAGGGCAGGATTGGCCGCCAGATTATTTGCGCTGGGAGCGTGATCTGCTGGAGGTTTTGGGGTTTGGTCTGGATTTGACGGTCTGCGCTGTCACAGGCGGGCGCGAGGATTTGGCCTTTGTCAGCCCCAAATCAGGCCGTGCGGTCAGCCGCGAAGGGGCGGGGAAATGGGCAGACCGCCTGCTGCCCTTGCCTATGGGGATGCTGGGGCAGGGGCCAGTGCCGCCTGCCGAGTTGGCGCAGGGCTTTGCCCTGACAGGGCATTTTTTGGAACGGGGGCTAGAGGCGGTACTGGGAGGGCGAAATCTGCCGCAAGCGCGCGCGCGACTGATTGAAAGGTTGGCGCGAATGTCGCAGTCTGGGTCGCAGATACCTTAGACGGCGCGCGTGTGGCTTGGCAGACTGCGCTATGGCATTAAAGTATCAGTCCCTAGAGTTGCAGCACGCGGCGGGTATGCGCCCAGCACCGAAGTTACAGCATTTCGCCATTCTAAACGCCTTGGATGCGCTGGTGCGCGGCACGCTGATTTCGACAATTCCGATTGCGGTTTATGATGCATTCGGCTCGGCGCAGGTGTTGTCGACCGTATATCTGATTGCGGGGATCGCCACCTTGCTGTGGGGGCTTTTGGTGCCGCGCATGACGCATATCTGGCCGCGGGCTTGGGTCTATGTGGGCGGCACGGTGCTGTATCTGTTTTCTATGGCGCTGTTTATCGCAGGCACGCCCGCCACGGTGTCTTTGGGCATTTTGGTGATGGGGATGGCCACTGTCACCACCTTTGTGTGCCTGAATGCCTATGTTTTGGATTATGTCCCGCGCGCCGAACTGGGCCGCACGCAAAGCCTGCAAATGGTGTATGCTGCCTTGCCTTGGGCGATTGGCCCGCTAAGCGGGGTGTGGATGCGCCATGTCTGGGATCCATTGCCGTTTATTGTGGGGGCGGGTTTGGCGGCTGTGCAGATGGGGATATTTTTGTATCTGCGGCTGGGCAATGGGCGGCAGATTGCGCGGGCGGCGGGGCCAGCTGCCAATCCGCTGGCCTATCTGGGGCGGTTTTTTGCACAGCCGCGCCTGATTGCAGGTTGGCTGATTGCGGTGATCCGCAGCTGCGGATGGTGGGTTTATGTGGTGTATTTGCCTGTGTTTTGCATCGAGCAGGGATTGGGCGAAAGCCTTGGCGGCGCGCTGCTGTCGATTTCAAATGCTGCGCTGCTGATCTCACCCCTTATGGCGGCATGGGTGCGGCGCGCTTCGGTGCGCGTCAGCCTGCGCGCGGCCCAAGCCTATACTGCGGGGTTGTTTGTTCTGGCGAGCGTCACCGCGCCTT
>CAMAWZ010000015.1 GCA_945861995.1 Pseudorhodobacter antarcticus | reverse complement strand
ACGCCGCGCTGGGGGGCGCGGCGTTTTTAATGGGTGTCAGAATTGCCTTTATTCTTCGTCTTTGTTGACCATGCCAAATTTGCGCAATTTCACATAAAGCGATTGGCGCGACAGGCCAAGCATTTCCGCTGCCGCCGCGCGGTTGTTGCGTGTCAGATCAACGGCGGTCTGGATGCACATTTTTTCCACCACATCCGCCGTTTCGGCCACGATATCCTTTAGCGAGGATGATCCGACCAGTTCCATCACAGAACGCATCCCATCTTCGCCCCCCGTAAAGCCAGGGCGGCGCAGCATTTCCACGCGCGAGGCATCGCGCAGCACAATGCCAAAGGCAGGGTCGGGGCGGTCGTTCAGATAGGTGGCCGAGACTTCGACCGCGATCTGCCCGTTAAATTCGTTCAATAGGCGGGTTGCATACATACGCAATTGGCGGGCCCGCTTGGCATTGTCCAAAAGCACCCGCATATCGACCGACCCGCGCGCCAAAAAATCGGCAAAACTACGGCCACGCACTTGGGCAATATTGCCGCTATCAGTTAGCTTTAGAAAGCTTTCATTGGCGGCGGTGATGATGCCATCGCCGTCCAAAAAAACGATGCCATCCACGCCTTCGTTGAACAACCGCTCTAAATTGATTGCGTTTTCGCGGGGGGCGGACGATTCTCCTTCGGGAGTTTCAAGACGGCACAGCATCAACCGCTCGCCCGCAGCGCGGAACAGTTTGGGGATAACCCGCAAGCTGCGCTGGCTGCGCCGTGCGACCAATTCAACAGGCTTTACAGCATCGGCGCTGGCGATGTTGGACAAGGTTTCCAAAAACTCGCCGCGACGGCGGCCCTCAAATTCTTGGGCAATGGCTGCGCCTATGAAATCCTGACGCGATCCACCCAGCATCACGGCTGCCGAGGCGTTCAAATCAGAAATCCGCCCGTTCGACATGGCGACCAGTACCACCGCATCGCGCGTGGCCTCCATCAGCACGCGGTAGCGGGTGTCCATCTCGCGCTGGGTTTCATAATCACGTTCCAGCGCGACTTGGGCCATCACAAGCTGCTGTTGCATTTCCGCAAGGGGGCGCAAATCGCGGCCAAGCAGCAGAATATTGTCCGTTTCGCCAAAGCGATGCATCGAATAGCGGACAGGAAACTCCCACGCTTTGCCATCGGAGTGGTTCAATTCCAGAATAAAGCTGCGGTGGCTTTGCCCTGGCGCGGGCGGCCACGCCGCCAAGCGGCGCTTGATCTTTTCAAGGTTTTCTGGCGTGACCAAATCGCAAAGGTTCTGGCCTGCCCAATGCGACAATCCGCCAAAAAGCGAATGGCCAGGGTTCACCAAAACAGAAATCACTTCGCCCGACGGCGTTATAAGCAGCGATACATCGCTGGTTGCAGCCACGATTTCGGCAAGTTGATCTTGCCCAATGCCAGAAATACTTGGCAGTGCGTGACCCTGATGCGATCCTGTGTCCAACTTTTACTGCCAATGTTGCCGCCGCCCAAAGCACGGGCACGCAGGGGGTTAAGCGCGTCTTTTTAAATCTTCGTGATCTGCAAGTTTCAGCCCAATTGCTTCCATTGCAGTGCCGATGTCCGCGCAAGTATAGTCTGCACCCGCAGAAGCAGCAAGGTTAGGGTTTTCAAGGACAATCGGGCCGCCAATGATAAGGGGTGGCAGCTTTTTGCGCATAGTTCGAATGGTTTTAATCAATACTGCCGCAGACTGTAAACGCGTCTCGGTGGCTACGGAAATCAGGATCCCGTCAAAGTGGCGCTGATCCAATAGATTGGTCAACTCGCGCTGTGTAGCCCCCATTCGCAAGCAAACCGAAATGCCAAGGCGGCGCAACTGCCCCATGACAACCATAGGGCCAAGGGTGTGCTGCTCGCCTTCGGGAACCAACAGCAAGACTGCGCCAAGGTTTAGGCTGTCGGCCTGATCGGCCGTCCAAGCGGCGCTAATTTCGCGCACAAGGCTTTGCAAGCGCGCCGTGGCAATTGAGACGTCCAGCCAAGACAATTGGTCATCCAGCCATTCATCTCCCATACGCCGCGCCGCTTCGGGAATATAGACATCGGCCAGCATCCCATAACTGATCCGCGTTTTGCGAAAATGGGCCAGCAGCGCATCAAAGGCGCGCTCGGTTCCCGAAAGGGCGGCGGTGACAAAACTTTCCACGATCTCTTCGCGCACAGGGCCTTTTGACAAAGCCACGTTTTTTGCCGACCGCTCTGCAAGCAAGGAGACGACGACCGATGCAAATCCGCTTACGACCGTGGCGCTATACCCATCGGGCGGGCCTTTGCCGTGGTGATCAAACTGTGTCGTCCGGTCTTCCATGCGGCCTGCCTTTAACGAGAACCAACTTGTTCGATTGCGCTGCAATGACTTAGGCGGGATTGGTTGACACTTTTCAACTGCGCCGCTGCAATCCGAATCTGTGGCGGCGCAAGCCTCAGACAATCTCTTGCATCAAAGTGTCAGGCAAAGCGATGAAAATGTCAAAGAAAATTGACACTGGTGCTGATATCTTTGGGTGATTACGGATCATTTCATTGATTTACATAGATATTTTTTGCAGCGGCACGCCTGGCGAGTGCATTTCGTCCCTGACAGCCCTGCAAAGTGTCAATGCAAAAAGTGTAAGTTTCGGTTGACATTCCTGTACCCAAGTTTAGGGTCAACTTTATGGGCACATCTGCTTTACCCAGATTTTAAGCCCGATGAAAGGCAAACAATGCGCAAGACGGTGGAAGATATTGGCGCAAACGACGGGGCGGCTTTGGCAACCCGTGTTGGGCTTTATACCCCCGAACAGCGCGCGCGCCGCGATGCCAGTGTTTGGACGCTGGTGCAGGGCATTTTGGCCCCGCTGCAATTCTTGGCCTTTGCCGTCTCATTGGTTTTGGTGCTGCGCTACTTGGCAAGCGGCGATGGTTACTTTGCCGCCACGATTTCTATTTTAATTAAAACCGTGCTGCTGCTGACCATCATGGTGACGGGCGCGATTTGGGAAAAAGTTGTGTTTGGCCAATATCTTCTAGCCCCAGCATTTTTCTGGGAAGATGTCGTCAGCTTTGTCGTGATCGCGCTGCATCTGGCCTATGTGGCCGCCCTGATGACGGGCGCGCTGGGGTCAAATGGGGAGATGTGGCTCGCGCTGGCGGCCTATGCCACCTATGCCGTCAACGCCGCACAATTCATTTTAAAACTGCGCAGCGCACGCCTGCAAAGCAGGGGGATGGCATGAAGGATCTACCTGAAATTGGCTGCAGCAATACCCCCGTTCTAAAGCAGCGCGGCCAGCGCGAGGTGTTCTGCGGGCTGACGGGAATCATCTGGCTGCACCGCAAGATGCAAGATGCATTTTTTCTGGTGGTGGGTTCGCGCACCTGCGCGCATTTGCTGCAATCGGCGGCAGGGGTGATGATTTTCGCCCAGCCCCGCTTTGGCACCGCCATTCTGGAAGAAAAGGATTTGGCAGGCCTTGCCGATTCGCAAACCGAGATTGACCGCGAGGTTGCCCGCCTGCTGGCCCGCCGCCCTGATATCAAGCAGCTGTTCCTTGTGGGGTCTTGCCCAAGCGAGGTGATCAAGCTGGATTTGGCCAAAGCCGCCCAGCGCCTATCGGCGCAGTTTGCCCCGCACGTGCGGGTGCTGAATTATTCAGGGTCGGGGATTGAAACCACCTTTACCCAAGGCGAAGATGCCTGCCTTGCGGCGATGGTTCCCGTTTTGCCAGCCACGCAAGATGCAGGTCTGATATTGGTCGGCGCGCTGCCCGATGTCGTGGAAGATCAGGCGTTGGCCCTGCTGGCCGAAATGGGCATAGAAAATGTCACCTGCCTGCCAGCCCGCCGCGCAGGCGAAATGCCCGCGATTGGCCCAAACACCCGCTTTGCCCTTGTCCAGCCATTCTTGGGCGATACGCTGGACGCACTGCAAAAACGCGGCGCGCGCCACATCCCTGCGCCGTTCCCCTTTGGGGCCGAGGGCACGACCCTGTGGCTGCGCGCTGTGGCCGATGTTTATGGTGTGTCGGACGAGGTGTTTGCCCGCGTTACCGCGGCCCCCCGCGCGCGCGCCGAAAAGGCGATTGCGGCGGCCACCGAAACCCTTGGCGGCAAATCGGTGTTTTTCTTTCCTGACAGCCAGTTGGAAATTCCATTGGCGCGTTTTCTGACCCGTGAATGCGGCATGACAGCTATCGAAGTGGGCACGCCGTATCTGCACCGCGATCTTATGGCCCAAGAACTGGCGCTGCTAGCGCAGGGGCCTGTTCTATCCGAAGGCCAAGATGTTGATCTGCAACTAGACCGCGCCCGCGCCGCGCGCGCTGATTTGACGGTCTGCGGTCTTGGTCTGGCCAACCCGCTAGAGGCCGAAGGTCTGGCGACCAAATGGGCGATCGAGCTGGTCTTTACGCCTGTGCATTTCTACGAACAGGCGGGTGATTTGGCAGGGCTTTTTGCACGGCCTTTGCGCCGCCGCGCGCTGCTGGCGCCACTGGCCCCTGTTGTGGAGGCCGCCGAATGAAGCTGTCACTTTGGACATATGAAGGCCCGCCCCATGTGGGGGCGATGCGTGTCGCAACTGCGATGAAGGGTTTGCACTATGTGCTGCACGCCCCGCAAGGCGATACCTATGCTGACCTTCTGTTCACAATGATTGAGCGGCGCGATCATCGCCCGCCAGTCAGCTATACCACCTTTCAGGCGCGCGATTTGGGGGCTGACACGGCCACCTTGTTTAAAACCACTGCGCAAGATGCGGTGGCGCGTTTTGCGCCGCAGGCCATTATCGTTGGCGCGTCTTGCACGGCGGAACTGATCCAAGATGATCCAGGCGGGCTGGCGGCCACACTTGGCCTAAATATCCCCGTGATCCCGCTGGATTTGCCCAGCTATCAGCGCAAAGAGGGGTTCGGCACCGACGAGACTTTCCTGCAAATCGTCCGTCACTTGGCAAAGCCTTGCGCGCTCAGCGAAGCCATGACGGCCAACCTGATCGGCCCCACCGCGCTGGGGTTCCGCCACCGCGACGATATATCCGAGGTCACCCGCCTGCTGTCAGATATGGGCATAGGCGTGAATGTGGTCGCCCCCATGGGCGCAACCCCGTCTGACATTACCCGCATGGGGGCCGCCCATTTCAACGTGCTGATGTACCCCGAACACGCCGAATCGGCCGCGCGCTGGATGCAGCAAAACCTTGGCCAGCCCTATACCAAATGCGTGCCCATTGGTGTGGGTGCCACGCGCGATTTTCTGGCCGAAGTGGCGGGGATCACGGGCCTGCCCGTGCGCGCCGACACATCGCGCCTGCGCCTGCCTTGGTGGACCCGCAGCGTGGACAGCACTTACCTAACCGGCAAGCGCGTGTTCGTGTTTGGCGATGGCACCCATGTGGCCGCCGCCGTGCGCATTGCCCGAGAAGAGATGGGTTTCACTGTGGCAGGTATCGGCTGCTATAACCGCGAAATGGCCCGCCCGATCCGCGTGCTGGCGCAATCTTTGGGCCTAGAGGCTGTCATTTCTGACGATTATCTGGATGTGGAAGAGGCGATTGCTGCCTTGCAGCCAGAATTGATCCTTGGCACGCAGATGGAACGCCATATCGGCAAACGTCTGGGCATCCCCTGCGCGGTTATTTCCGCCCCGGTGCATGTGCAAGATTTCCCCGCCCGCTATGCCCCGCAAATGGGCTGGGAAGGCGCGAATGTGATCTTTGATACCTGGGTGCATCCCCTTGTCATGGGTCTGGAAGACCATCTTTTGCATATGTTCCGCGATGATTTCGAATTCCATGATGCGGCAGGCGCGTCCCATCACGGTGGGCAGCATTCCGAACGTGCGCCCGAACCTGAAACACTGGTTCAAGCCATGCCAAACGCTGATGATAGCAATATCATCTGGCTGGCTCCTGCGGAAAAAGAACTTAAGAAAATCCCATTCTTTGTACGCGGCAAAGCCCGCCGCAATACCGAAGCCTATGCCAGCGAACGCGGAATTGCCGCGATTTCGGTCGAAACCCTGTATGAGGCAAAGGCACATTATGCGCGCGGATAAGCCCCTGATCCCAGCCTATAATGTGGTGATTGTCACATTAGACAGTCACGCCGCAGGCCCTGCCGCGCGCATTGCGCCGCGCTTGGCTGCCGATTTTCCAGGCTTGACCGTTTCGGTTCACGCATCCGCCGAATGGGCTGGCGATCCTGCTGCACTGGCGGCCTGTAAATACGCGCTGGCCGAGGCGGATATTGTCATCGCCAACTTAATTTTCATCGAAGAACATATCACCGCAATTTTGCCCGATCTGACCGCTGCGCGCGCGCGCGCAGATGCTTTTGTTGGGTTGATTGCCGATAAAGCGATCGTCTCCTTAACCAAAATGGGCGATCTGGATATGTCGCGCCCTGCCAGCGGCGCGATGGCTTTGCTGAAAAAGCTAAAGCCAACGGCCAAGAAATCGACCAATTCGGGCCAGCGGCAAATGTCGATGCTGCGCCGTCTTCCCAAGATTTTGCGCTTTATCCCAGGAAAAGCGCAGGATTTGCGGGCGTGGTTCCTGTCCATGCAATATTGGCTGGGCGGGTCGGACGACAATATCGAAGAAATGGTGCGGTTTTTGGTGTCGCGCTATGCGGCAAAATCTGATTGGCGGCAGGCAAAGGCAAAGCCGCCTGTGGAATATCCCGAACTGGGCCTATACCACCCCGATCTGCCCGCACGTATTACGACAAACCTTTCCGATCTGCCGCGCGCAAAGGATGCTGTGGCCACAGTCGGTCTGCTGCTGCTGCGCAGCTATATTCTGTCGGGGGATACCGCCCATTATGACGCTGTAATCCGTAAGTTTGAGGCTGAAGGCATCGCGGTTATTCCCGCCTTTGCATCGGGCCTAGATGGTCGCCCTGCGATTGAAGCTTATTGCCAAGCGGGCGGCGTGGCATCGGTCGATGCGCTTGTCTCGCTGACTGGGTTTTCACTGGTCGGCGGGCCTGCGTATAATGACAGCGAAGCCGCTGCCAAAGTGTTGGGCGCGTTAGACGTGCCCTATATCGGCGCGCATCCGCTGGAATTTCAAACGCTGGGCCAATGGGCCAGCGCGGGCCAGGGGTTGGGGCCGATTGAAACCACGATGCTGATTGCATTGCCCGAAATTGACGGGGCCACCAACCCAACCGTTTTTGCGGGCCGTCACGGGCAAGATGGCTGCCAAGGCTGCGGCCATATGTGCAAAGGGTCTATTGCCAACAAGGCAATGGCCCCCTGCCATGAGCGTATCACTTCGCTTGTTGAAAAAACGCGTCGGCTGGCGCGTCTGCGGCGCACGGCCAATGCGGATAAGAAACTTGCCATCGTACTGTTTGGCTTTCCGCCCAATGCGGGGGCGGCGGGCACGGCGGCCTATCTTTCGGTGTTTGAATCGCTGCATAACACGCTGCTGGCCATGCAGGCGGCTGGCTACCGCCTAGACGTTCCCGCCAGCGTGGATGATCTGCGCGCAGCGGTTTTGGGCGGCAATGCGGCCCGCTATGGTCAGCCCGCCAATGTGGCAGATTTCGTCAGCGCCGCGCATATCGTGGCCAATACCCCGCCCCTTAAGGCGATTGAGGCCGCGTGGGGCCCTGCGCCCGGCAAGGTTCAATCAGACGGTGCGAATGTGTTCGTGTTGGGCCAACATTTTGGCAATGTGTTCGTTGGTCTTCAGCCCACCTTCGGGTATGAGGGCGACCCGATGCGCCTGCTGTTTGAACGCAGCTTTGCCCCCACCCATGCCTTTGTGCAGTTCTATCTGTGGATGCGAAACACCTTCCGCGCCGATGCGGTCTTGCATTTTGGGATGCATGGCGCGCTAGAATTCATGCCTGGCAAACAAGCTGGCCTTGGCGCGCACGATTGGCCTGATCGTCTGATTGGCGAGATGCCGAATATCTACCTTTACGCCGCCAATAACCCATCCGAGGCCAGCCTTGCCAAGCGGCGCAGCAATGCCATCACCATCACCCACCTGACGCCGCCGTTAGCGCAGGCGGGGCTGTATAAGGGTCTGCTTGACCTGAAAGACAGCCTTGCGCGGTACCGCGCGATGGACGCCGGCACTCAGGGCCGTGAAGATCTGGCCGTGCTGATTGCCGAACAGGCCGCAGCGGTTGATATGGACGGCAGCGCGCCAGATAAGCTGTGGCTGACCTTGATCGAAGCCGAAGGCAGCCTGATACCCGAAGGTCTGCATGTTCTGGGCCGCGCCATGAGCGATGCGCAGCGCGCCGCCTACCTTGATCTGCTGCCCACAATGGATAAATCCGAGCGCGCCCGCATTGACGCGCTGCTAAAGCAAGATGCTGAAATTCCTGCCATATTGCGCGCGCTGTCGGGCCGCTTTACCCTGCCCGTTGCAGGCGGCGATCTGATCCGCAGCCCGCAAATTTTGCCCACGGGCCGCAATATCCACGCGTTCGATCCGTTCCGTATGCCCACCGAATTTGCCCTGCGCGATGGCGCGGCGCAGGCACAGGTGCTGCTGGACACCCATGCCCGCCTGCCCCGTTCGGTGGCGCTGGTTTTGTGGGGGTCGGACAATATCAAAACCGATGGCGGGCCAATTGCGCAGGCCTTGGCCCTGATGGGCGCGCGCCCGCGCTTTGATGCCTATGGCCGCCTGTGCGGGGCTGATCTTATCCCACTGTCACAACTGGGCCGCCCGCGCATTGATGTGCTGATGACCCTGTCGGGCATTTTCCGCGACCTTCTGCCCTTGCAAACAAAAATGCTGGCCGAAGCTGCTTGGAAATGCGCAACGGCGGAAGATGAGCCGCTGTCGCAGAACTTTGTTCGCGCCCACGCGCTGGCTTATATGGAAGCGCAGGGCGTGGATATGGAAACCGCGAGTCTGCGCGTGTTTTCCAATGCCGAAGGCGCCTATGGATCGAACGTCAACCAGATGGTCGACAGTTCCGCCTTTGGGGCCGAGGATGAGTTGGCCGATGCTTACGAGTCGCGCAAATCTTTCGCCTATGGCCGTTCGGGCGAGCCCGTGCGCCAAGCCGCGATGCTGCAAGCGGCGCTGAAAGATGTAGATCTGGCTTATCAAAACCTTGAATCGGTCGAACTGGGCGTCACCTCGGTCGATCATTACTTTGATACGCTGGGCGGCATTGCCCGCGCGGTCAAACGTCAGCGCGGTGTGGATACGCCTGTTTATATCTCGGATCAAACGCGCGGCGCGGGCAAGGTGCGCAAATTGTCCGATCAAATCGCGCTTGAATCGCGCTCGCGCACGTTGAATCCGAAGTTTTATGAGGCCTTGCTATCGCACGGGGCCGAGGGTGTGCGCCAGATTGAAAGCCATGTCACCAACACAATGGGCTGGTCGGCCACCACGCAGGCGGTGGAGCCTTGGGTGTATCAGCGCATATCCGAAACCTTTGTGCTGGATGACGCCATGCGCGCGCGCCTGGCCAGCCTGAACCCCGCTGCATCTGCCCGCATGGCGAACCGCCTGATCGAAGCATCCGAGCGCGCCTATTGGGCACCCGATGCCGTCACACTCGCTGCGCTGCAATCTGCGGCGGACGAGTTGGAAGATCGTTTGGAAGGGGTGGCAGCGGAATGACCCTATTTTTGCGCCCCGCACCCAGCCGTACTGCCGTTGCCTTCGGCGAAGGTATTTTTACCAAAATGAAAGGGGCCAGATCATGAGCCTTGATAGCGTTCCAAATCTGCGTGGACTTGATGGCGAGGGTTCCGTGCAGGTGCATCAGGATGATGCCGCCCGTATCGAGGGGGCCAAGGTGTTTTCCATCTATGGCAAAGGCGGGATTGGCAAATCAACCACATCCAGCAACCTGTCTGCCGCCTTTTCCATGATGGGCAAACGGGTTTTGCAGATTGGGTGCGACCCCAAGCATGACAGCACCTTTACGCTAACGGGGCGGCTGCAACCCACTGTAATCGACATTTTGAAAGATGTGGATTTCCACGCCGAAGAACTGCGCGCCGAAGATTATGTGGCGATCGGCTTTAACGGCGTGCGCTGTGTCGAGGCGGGCGGCCCGCCTGCGGGCACGGGCTGCGGCGGCTATGTGGTGGGCCAAACGGTGAAACTGCTGAAACAACACCACCTTCTGGAAGACACCGATGTGGTGATTTTCGATGTTTTGGGCGATGTGGTGTGCGGCGGCTTTGCAGCCCCTTTGCAGCACGCTGACCGCGCGGTGATTGTCACCGCGAACGATTTTGACAGCATTTATGCGATGAACCGCATCATCGCCGCCGTGCAGGCCAAATCGGGCAATTACAAGGTGCGCCTGGCGGGATGTGTGGCCAACCGCTCGCGGGAGACGGACGAGGTTGATCGCTATTGCGCCAAGGTGGGGTTCAACCGCCTGGCCCATATGCCCGATATCGACGCAATCCGCCGTTCGCGTCTGAAGAAAAAGACGCTGTTTGAAATGGATGACAGCGAAGACATCGTGATGGCCCGCGCAGAATATATGCGTCTGGCCGATACGCTGTGGCGGTCTGTCGCTGGCGAGGGCAGCAGCCCTGCCCCCCTGCCCGACCGCGAGATTTTTGAACTTTTGGGGTTTGATTGATGCCAGCCGATTACGCCCAGACGCGCGACCGGGTTGAGACCTATTTCGACCAGACCGCCACGCAAACGTGGGAGCGGCTGACATCGGATGCGCCCGTCTCGCGCGTGCGCCAAACAGTGCGGGCGGGGCGCGATAAGATGCGCGCGCTGATGCTGGCGCAGTTGCCGCGCGATCTGCAAGGCGCGCGCGTGCTGGATGCGGGCTGCGGTGCGGGCCAAATGACGGCAGAACTGGCTGCGCGCGGGGCCGAAGTGGTGGCGGTTGATATCTCGCCCGCGCTGTTGCAAATCGCGGCGCGCCGCTTGCCTGCCGAACTCGCCCCGCGCGTGCGGTTTGTGGCAGGCGATATGACCGACACTAGCCTTGGCCCCTATGACTTTGCCTTGGCGATGGACAGCCTGATTTATTACAATGCCGCCGACATTTCGGGGGTTTTGGCAAAACTGGGCAAGCCTGCACAAAAGGTGGTGTTTACCATTGCCCCCGCGTCCCCTTTGCTGACGCTGGCGTGGAACGCGGGTAAACTATTCCCCCGTGCTGACCGCGCCCCCACCATGCAGCCGCACAAATTCTCGCGCCTACAAGTGGCTTGCGGGGGGCGTCTTGCCCGCGTGGGGCGCATTTCGGCAGGCTTTTATACCAGCGACTGTCTGGAGTATCGCGCATGATCATTCGCCGCGCACATATCGCAGCATTGGGGGCCAAATGGTTGCCCTTTGCCGATGCAGGGTCGACAGGGCTGCCACTGGCGCAGTTGCTGCGTCTGGGGCTGTTTCAGGTTTCGGTCGGCATGGCCTCGGTTTTATTGCTGGGCACGCTGAACCGTGTGATGATTGTAGAGTTGTCAGTGCCCGCCACAGTGGTGGCATTGATGATCGCCCTGCCCGTTCTTTCAGCGCCGTTCCGCGCCTTGCTGGGGTTCAAATCTGACAGCTATCGCAGCGCTTTGGGGTGGAAGCGTATTCCTTATATGTGGTTTGGCAGCCTGTGGCAGATGGGCGGGTTGGCGGTAATGCCGTTTGCTGTGGTTGTGCTGGGCGGGCATCAGGCGCTGGGGCCGACTTGGGCAGGCGAAGTTTTGGCGGCGCTTGCCTTTATTATGGCTGGCGTTGGGTTGCACATGGTGCAAACGGCGGGCCTTGCGCTGGCCGCCGACCGCGCGGACGAGGCGCAGCGCCCCCGCGTTGTGGCCCTGCTATATGTGATGTTTCTTATTGGAACGGCCATTTCCGCGCTGGTGATTGGCGCGCTGCTGACCGAATTTTCAGATCTGCGGTTGATCCGCGTGGTGCAGGGTGCGGCTTTGCTGACGTTGGGGCTGAATTTGGTGGCCCTGTGGAAACAAGAAAAGCTGCGCCCGATGACTGCGGCAGAGCTTGCCGCCCCGCGCCCCAACTTTGGCGATGCGTGGCGCGATCTGATGGCGGGCGGCACGGCAGGCAGACTGCTGGCCGTGGTCGCGCTGGGGGCGCTGGGATTTAATATGCAAGACGTGCTGCTGGAACCTTCTGGTGGGCAGGTTCTTGGCCTGTCTGTGGTGGCGACCACAGCCCTGACGGCGGTTTACGCGGGCGGCTCGCTGATTGGTTTTGGCCTTGCGGCGCGCTGGCTGGGACAGGGGCATGATGCCTTTCGCTTGGCTGGGCGCGGTGTGATCATTGGCATCGGGGCTTTTGCCGCCGTGGTGCTGGCAGGCCCGATGGGATCGGCCCTGTTGTTCTTTGCAGGCGCGGCAACGATTGGTCTGGGATCTGGGCTGTTCTTTGTCTCGACCTTAACGGCGGCGATGGCCCTGCCTTCGGAAAGCAAAGATGGCCGTCTGGGCGGCGGGCTTGTACTGGGGGCATGGGGGGCTGCGCAGGCAACTGCGGCGGGCCTGTCTATTGCCTTTGGCGGCAGCCTGCGCGACGCGGTTGCGCATTTGGCGGCGGGCAGCGCGCTAGATACCCCCGCTTTTGGATACACCTTTGTGTATCACACAGAAATTGGCTTGCTGTTTGCCACACTTATCGTGCTGGGCCCCTTGGTTCGCACGCGCCTTTTAACGGAACAATCCACCCCAACCCAGAAGATCGGCACCCAGAAGATTGGGCTGGCCGATTTTCCAACCTAACCCACGCGGAGGAACTTACATGCTGGGAACAAACTTCTTTGGAAACTTCGATCTTGCCTCGCTTGCCATTTGGCTGTTTTGGGGCTTTTTCGCGCTGCTGGTATACTACCTGCAAACAGAAAATATGCGTGAAGGCTATCCTTTGGAATCCGAGGATGGCAACGCCGCCCCGAACCAAGGCCCGTTCGCCCTGCCAAAGGCCAAGACCTTTATCTTGCCACATGGCCGCGGCGAAGTGACCGTGCCCAATGGCGCCCGCGAAGCGCGCGAATTGGCGCTGGGCCGTACGGCGATGTCGGAAGGCTTTCCGCATGCGCCAACGGGTAACCCGATGACCGACGGGGTTGGCCCTGCCGCATGGGCACCGCGCCGCGATCTGCCTGAATTGGATGGCCACGGTCATAACAAGATTATGCCGATGTCGCAGGCCGCAGGCTTTGCCGTATCGGGGGGGCGTGATCCACGCGGGCTGCCTGTGCAGGCTGGCGATTTGGAAGTGGTCGGCACGATTTCCGATATGTGGGTGGACGCGCCAGAACAACTGGTGCGCTATCTGGAAATCACCCTCAATTCCGGCGCGGTCAAACTGGTGCCAATGCCGATGGTCAAGGTGCAAGCCGACCGCGTGCGCATCAACTCGCTGTCGTCTGATCTGTTCGACGGCGTTCCTGCCACTAAATCGGCGTCGTCTGTGACCATGCTAGAGGAAGAAAAGATCAGCGCCTATTACGCGGGCGGCACCCTGTACGCCGCCGAAAAGCGCAAGCGCGGCCATTAAAACCATCCCCGCGCGGGCCAAACCCGCGCGGGGCCGACACGATAGGAGCCTGCCATGACCCAAGATATAGAACGCGATCTGTCTGATTTCGCCACCGAGGCCCTGCCAGGCCTGCCCGAAAAACCGCCCCTTGGCGAAGAGATTTTATGGCAAGGCCGCCCCAACACTTGGGCGCTGGCGCGCGAGGCCTATAAGATCACTTGGGTTGGTGGATACTTTTTGGCCCTTGGCCTGTGGCAGGGCATCGCCGCCTTTGGCAGCAATATTGCAGGGGTTACGGCGGTGCTGCTGCCCTATCTTGCGGTGGGCGCGCTGGCCGTTGGTATCCTTGGCCTGATGGCATTGGTGCAGGCGCGCGGCACGGTTTACACCATTACATCCGCCCGTGTGGCGATGCGGGGTGGGGCGGCGCTGACTGTCACGCTGAACCTGCCGTTCAAGCAAATTGGCGCTGCGCATTTGGCGCATGGCGTAGCCAAAACAGGCACATTGGCCTTTGAAACTTTGGGCGATACACGCATTTCTTATCTGGTGCTGTGGCCCCATGCGCGGCCTTGGGCCTTGGGCCGCGCCCAACCTGCGCTGCGCGCCATTCCAAATGCAGATGCCGTGGCCAAAATCTTTACCGATGCGGCCCAATCGCGCCTAAACATTCCTGTCATCGCCCGTCAGGACGCAATGGCCGCCGCTGTGGCCGCTGAATAGGAGCAAGTTATGACCGATTTTAGCCAAACAAAACCACGCGATCCCGAAATGATCCCCCGCCCGCTGCTTTTGGCGATGCTAGGGCTGGTTCTGGCCACGCTGGCGCTGACCACATTTTCAGTGGTGACGGGGCGCGCGAAAGAGGGCGTGCCGCAAGACGCCGCCATTGTGCACGAGCGCAGCGTTATTCTGCAAGCGGGCGGCGCGCAGGCTGTTACTGTGCTAGATGAAAACGGCCAACTGCTGATGGATCTACCACACGGCGGCTTTATCACTGTTATCCAAAACGGGCTAGAGCGCGCCCGTACTGTTGCCCGCGCCGACCAATCTGCCCCTGTTCGCATAGTGGAATATGCGAATGGCCGCCTAAGTGTTATCGACGATACCACGGGGTGGAGCGTGGAATTGGGCAGTTTCGGGTCTGACAACCGCGCCGCATTCGAAAAACTGATACATCTGCAATAAAAAAACAAACTAAGGGAACGAAATCATGGGTCTTTTTACACGAGAGGTTGAACAGGTGCCCTGCACCGTCGAGGTAAGCCACCGCTTTGAAAGCCTGCACGCGCATGTGCGGTTTGATAACGGCGCGGTGGTGCATCCTGGGGATGAAGTTTTGGTGCATGGCGCGCCGATCATAGCCGCTTTTGGCGAATTGATTATCGAAGAACGCGCCGCCACCATCACCCGCGCAAGCCTGATCGAACGGATGTGGACACGCGCCACAGGCGATTTCGGCTTTATGGAACTGTGCGAATTTTCATTTTCCGAGGAGATCAAGCTATGAACGCACCTGCAGGCGAACTTGCCCCCCAAAGTGATACGCATATGGCCGATGATCTGGGCATTGACACCACAATGACCACGGCGATGGCCACCGAAACTACATTGCTGAACCCCCGCTTTTATACCACCGATTTTGAAGAGCTTGACCGCGTCAACGTCTCACCCGTACGCACGGAATGGGACGCGCTGATTGCACAGATGAAATCTGACCCGAACAAGGGCCATTTCAAGAAAAACGCTGATTGGGATCAGATCGATTGGGCGGGCATGGAACCCACCCTTCGCGCCGAGTTTATCGATTTTCTGGTGTCGTCTTGCACGGCCGAATTTTCGGGCTGTGTTTTGTACAAAGAAATGAAGCGGCGCGGCAGCAACCCTGATATTTGCGAGTTGTTCAATTACATGGCCCGCGATGAGGCCCGCCATGCGGGTTTCATCAACGACGCCCTGCGTGAGGCAGGCGTAGCCGTGAACCTTGGCTTTCTAACCCGAGCCAAGAAATACACCTATTTCCGCCCCAAGTTCATCTATTACGCCACCTATCTGTCTGAAAAGATTGGCTACGCGCGCTATATCACCATTTTCCGCCACCTAGAGGCAAACCCAGATCAGCGCTTTCACCCCATTTTCAAATGGTTCCGCGAATGGTGCAACGACGAGTTTTCCCACGGCGAGGCCTTTGCCCTGCTGATGCGCACCGATCCCAAACTGACCAGCAGTTTTGCCAACAAACTGTGGATCCGCTTTTTCCTGACGGCGGTTTATTCCACCATGTATGTGCGCGATCATGCCCGCCCCGCCTTTCACGCGGCGTTGGGTGTGGATATCGAATGGTATGACCAAGAGGTGTTCCGCAAAACATCGGCGATCGCGCGGCAGGTCTTTCCAATTGAGATTGACATTGACCACCCCCGCTGGCTGCCAAACCTGCGCCGCATGCGCGGTGCTTTCGGCCAAATGGATGCAGGTACGCGCCAAGGCGGGCTTGCAGGCTGGGCCAAGCGGATGCTCGGCGGAGCAAAGGCAGCCTATGCCTTTGCGGCGATATACACCATCCCCGTGATCAAAAGCACACCGCCCGTCAATGTGCGGTTGGAGCCAAGCTATTGAAACACCACAGCAAAACCACTGCAAGCACGGCACAGGGGGGGCCGCAATGACCAGCCCTCTTCTGGCTGCGCTTGGCGTTTTGCTGGCGTGGTGGCTGTCAACGGGGCTGATTCTGTGGCGCGTGCGCGTGGCCGATAATGGCCCTGCGCAGGGGCATCTGCGCTCGGTCATTGGCGGTCTGCCGCTGCTTGGCTTTGGCGTTTGGGGGGCAGTTGTATCTGCCACAGATCCATCTGCATATAGCGTGTATTTGGGTTTCGCCGCTGCCTTGGCGCTGTGGGGATGGGTTGAGTTGGCCTTTTTGTCGGGCATTCTGACAGGGCCAAACATCACGCCCAGCCCTGCAGGCCTAACCTCGCGCGCACGGTTCACCCGCGCGTTTCTGGCTGTTGCGTGGCACGAATTGGCGCTGGCCGCCATTATGATCGGCCTTATCTGGGCACAGTGGGCGGGGCAGAACACCATTGCTGCTGCAACATTTGCCATTTTGCTGGTGGCGCGGACTTTGGCAAAAATCAACCTTTTCCTTGGCGTGCCTCGCATCAATCTACAGTTTATCCCGGGCCCAATCATTCATATGAAAAGCCACTTTCGCGTTGCCCCTGCCACAGGATTTTTGCTATTCTCTATTTGTATCTTGGTCGTGCTGACGGTGCTTTTCATCATATGGGCACTGGATGGTATGACCCCCGAACATAGCCTTGGCTATACCGTGTTGGCCGCCTTGGCCGCACTTGCGCTTTTGGAACATCTTTTCATGGTCTTGCCTTTGCCCGACGCAAAGCTTTGGGCGTGGATGCTGCCAAAGGCAAAACCATCGATAAAGACACTAAAGGAATAATCCATGAACTTTGACGCCCTGTTCACCGCCCAACTTGACGCCCTAAAAGCCGAAGGCAATTACCGCACCTATGCGGAATTGGAACGCAAGCGCGGGGAGTTTCCGCGTGCGGCTTCGCATAAGGATGGCGAGGTGAGCGACATCACCGT